>JAFLSP010000082.1 GCA_022510885.1 Treponema sp.
CGCCTCAAGCTCGTCGAGCGGGCGGCGCAGAACCTCGGCGACGTACTTTCCGCCGTACTGGTCAAAAAATCCGTTTGTTGAATCCGTCATAATCATCTCCAAATAAAGTCAGATTGCCGCGCCGATTTCTGCAAAAAATGAGCGCAGTTTTTCGCGGTCTTTTTTGCCGGGCACAGACTCGATGCCGCTTGCTGCGTCAATCAGTTCGGGGTGGAAGGTATTGCAGACGGCGCGGACGTTTTCAGGTGTTATGCCCCCGGCGAGCCACAAGCGTGTTTTGCGGGCAACTTTTTCCACGAATGCGTCCGCAATGCGCGTTCCCGTGCCGCCGGGCATCAAGCCGACTTTCGCATCAATAAGAATGCGCGGCTCTCCGCGCAGACGTAGCGCGTCGATATGAGCAATATCGGCTTCATCGCTCACATTAACCACGGCGTAATGGGCGAGGTCTGCGTCGTCTGTCGCAAAGAACGCCTCCGCACAGCCATGCAGCTGCACAAAATCCAGCACGCCTTCACGCACGAGGCGGCGCACGGTCTTTCCGTCGTCCGTATCCACGTCAACAATGACGCCGACCAGTTTCGGTGCGGGTTTTCCCGATTGTCGCGCTTGCGCGCGGAGTGTGTTGCTGATATGACGCACGGTTGCTTCGTCAGCACGGCGCGGGGAAGCATCCCAGAAGATGAAGCCTAGGAAATCCGCGCCCAGTTCGGCGGCTTTCTGCGCGTCGGCAAGATTGGTCAGCCCGCAGATTTTGACAAACGGTCTTTCGCGTGGTTTTGCCGCAAATTCCAGCCATTGCGCGGCGTTGTGCGTGAGAGGTGCGCCGGTGAATGCGCTTACCAACGCTTTAGCGTCGGCGGGATTACGGGCGGCGGCTTCCCCAAGCAGCATTCCTGTGAACCCGAGGCTTCCCGCAAATCGCGCCGCCTGGGGGGTGCGGATGCCGCTTTCAAAAATACACCGTGCGTCCGCGCCAAAGATTGCCCTGATGCGCGAAAGCATCCGCGCGGGCGTGAGCAAATCAATGGAAAAATCCTGCAAGTCACGCGCGTTCACACCGCATACGATGTGCGAGGCATCCACGTGTCTGACGACTTCGGCGAGTTTTTGCAGGTCGTCGGCGTGGCGCACTTCGATGAATGCCGTCATGCCGCGTTGGACGCACGTTTGCGCCATGACCGTTAGCTCGTCAGCGGAAAGAATGCGTGCGATGAGCAGAACGGCATCCGCACCCGCGCGGTAGGCAACGTCAATTTCTTCGGGGAAAAGCAAAAAATCCTTGCGCAATAGAGCGACGCGCGGTACACCGGTTTCTGCGGTGTATTCGTCTGCGGCTTGAGCAGCTGCTTGCAAGTCGTCTAGCCCACCCTTGAACCAGTGCTGCTCGGTCAGCACGGAGATGGCGCGCGCACCCGCGGCGGCATACTGCCGTGCCGTCTGTGCCGCATCCAGTTGCGGTGCGATGTCACCTTTGCTTGGCGACGCACGCTTTATTTCAAGCACGACGCCTTTCTGTGCGATGAACGGCACGGGGGCAGCGCGGACTCTCCGTTCGGGAACGGTCGCTCCCAGCGTGTAGCCGAGCGCGGCGATGTCGGCACGGCGGCGGTCGGTGATTTCCTGTAGGATGTCGTGCATAGGATGCCTCCCGCTTATGCCAAGGTCTCGCTTGCTCGGACAATGTCCGCGAGCTTTGCGCGCGCCGTGCCGTCCGCAATCGCGGCAACCGCCCGGTCGTACCCGTCCTTGATGGTGCGCGCCTTTCCGCTGATGTACAGCACCGCGCCGGCGTTCAGGGCGACTGCCGCCTTGATGGTCGGTCGGCCGCCTCCGTCAAGCACCTCGCGCGCGAGCGCGGCATTCTCCGCGCCGCTTCCGCCGGCTAGTTCGCTTGCGTCCGCGTTCGTGATGCCGTATTTTTCCGGCTCAATCACATAGCGGTATTCCTTGCCGTCCTCGTTGATTTGGAACACGTCGGTGGGAACGCAGGGGCTGATTTCGTCGAACCCGTCCCGGCTCGCCACCACCATGACGCGCTTTGCCCCCAGGGATTTTGCGGCGTGCGCGTAGTCCTCAAGCAGGGCGGCGCTGTATACGCCGAGCACCTCATATTCCGCGCTCGCGGGGTTCAGCAGCGGACCGAGCACGTTGAAAATCGTCTTGATGCCGAGCGCCTTGCGGACGGGCGCGGCGAAGCGCATGGCGGCGTGGTAAACAGGCGCCATCAAAAAGCCGAAGCCCGTCTGCCTGACCAGTTCCGCCGTCTTTTCGGGCGATGCCATGATTCTGATGCCGAGGTTCTCGAAAAAATCCGCTGCGCCCGACTTGGATGAGACCGCGCGGTTTCCGTGCTTCGCCATGGGCTGCCCGCAGCTTGCCGCCACGATTGCCGACAGCGAGCTGATGTTGAAGCTGCCCTTGCAGTCGCCGCCCGTCCCGACGACTTCTGCAAGCCCGCGGCTTTCGAGCGGGAAGGGGGTCTTCTTTTTGAGCAGCACTTCCGCGCAGCCCGCCATCTCCTCGGCGGTAGGAAGCCCGCGCGCGCTCATGGCGGTGAGGATTGCGGCGGTCACTTTTTCGTCCAGCGTGCCGTCGGTCAGGTTCTCCATAAAAAGCGCGGCCTGCGCGCGGGAAAGCGGCTTTTTCTCGTCGATGAGCTGATTCAGGTACTGCGCGACGGGCAGGTTCTCGCGGCGGTAGTGCAGGAACGCGCGGAACAGGTCGTCGCCTGCCTGCGAGGCGATGCTCTCCGGGTGGAACTGCACGCCCTCAATCGGCAGCGTCTTGTGGCGGATGCCCATGATGTCGCCATCTTTTGCGCGCGCCGTCACCTCAAAGTCGCCGCTGAGCGTGCTTTCGTCGATGACAAGCGAATGGTAGCGCGTGAACGACCCGCTTTTCCCGATGATGCGGAACAGCCCGCGCCCGTCAAAGTCCATCTCCTCCACGATGCCGTGGCGGATGAACTTTGCCTGCACGATGGTCGCGCCGAACGCCTGGCCGATTGCCTGATGCCCCAGGCAGATGCCCAAAATCGGCACTTTGCCCGCAAAATGTCGAATTGCTTCTATTGAAATGCCTGCATCTGAGGGCGTACCCGGACCGGGGCTGATGACGAGGAAATCCGGCCTGAGCGACTCGATGTCTGCGACGGTCGCTTCCTTTGAGCGCACCACCGCCACCGTGTCACCGCTCAGCCGCTCCAGCGACTGCACGACGTTGAACGTAAATGAATCATAGTTATCGACGACGACTATCATGCTGACCTCCCGCTATCGTTTTGTTCCGTCAAGCACCGCACGGAGCGCGCCCAGCTTTTCGTTGGTCTCTTCCCATTCGCGGTCGGGGGTGGAATCATAGACGATGCCGCCCCCTGCCTGCAAGGTCCAGGTGCTGCCCTGCTTGAGCGCAGTGCGGATGGCAATGCAGAAATCAAGGTCGCCGTTGCTTTGCAGGTAGCCCACCGCGCCCGCGTAGAACCGCCGCTTGGTTTTCTCAAGGCGGCTGAGGATTTCTATCGCGCTGATTTTGGGCGCGCCGCTCACCGTGCCCGCCGGGAACGCCGCACGGAGCACTTGAATCTGCTTGATGCCGTCCTGCACACGTCCCTGCACGTCGCTCACAATGTGCATAAGATGGCTGTAAAATTCTACGTCCATAAAGCGCGTTACTTCCACCGAGCCGCTTTCGCACACGCGCCCCAGGTCGTTGCGCGCCAGGTCCACGAGCATCAGATGCTCGGCTTTCTCCTTGCCGTCGTTCAGCAGTTCGGCGCGCAAGGTCTCGTCCTCGGCGGCGTTCTTGCCGCGACGCCGCGTTCCCGCAATCGGGCGGATTGAAGCGATGCCGTCGCGCACGCGCACGAGGCTTTCCGGCGACGAACCAATCAGCTGCCGTCCGCCAAAGTCGATGTAAATGAGGTAGGGCGAGGGATTGACCGAACGAAGCCGGCGGTAGATTTCGAGCGCGGAATTGGCGCAGTCCAGCTGAAGGCGGCGCGAGGGCACGGCCTGGATGAGGTTTCCTGCCACGATTTCTTTTTTAAGCGCGAGCACCTTCTCCTTATACTCGCGCTCGCTTTGCGCGAGGTCGGTCACGGTGCGCACCGGCTCCGGGTCCTCCGGCGGGGCGAGGTAGGTGAAGTCCATGTCGTCCAGCCGCTTGGTAAGCTTTGCGAGCGCGGCGGCAAGGTCGATTTGGTGCTCGTTGTAGTTGAGCGCGAACACGTGCAGTTTTTCGGTGAAATGGTCAAAGACGATGTAGAGATGCCCGGCGATGAATTCGCTTTCGGGAATGCGCAGCTCGTCGGCCTGCGGGGCAAGCGTTATCGTGTCACAGCGCGCGCAGAATTCGTAGCCGAGGTAGCCGATGCCGCTTGCGGGCACGGGAATGCTGTTCGGCACGAGCGCGCCGCTCTCGTCCCTCACGGCGGAAAGGTCATTCTGCTGTGCCACGTAGAGCAGCGCGTCGAGGATGTCGGTCTGATGTGGTTTCCTGCTCCCGCGCGCGACGGTCTCCGCGCCGTCTGCCGTCTGCGTGAACGGCACGCGCCGCCCGTCAATCAAAAACGCTATGCCGTCATCGTCCTGCACGACGTGGAATGCCTCCTCGGTCATCAGGATGGAATACCGCTGCTTCCCGCGCGCGAACGACGCGCTTTCCAAAATGACTTTTGCCCCGATTTTCCGCGCGAGCGAGAACGGCGTGTACCGCTCGCACGGCGCGCAGACATACAACGAATCGCTTCTTGCCGCCATACCGCACCTCTCAATGGCGTTATTGTAGCGGGAAACGGTGTTACTGTCAATAGAAACACGGGGAGGACGCACGGGGTACTTTACTTTTGCGTGATTTTCGGTACAATACTGTACAGTGGGAGTTATATGATACTGACCGTAAAAAACCGCAGCGCGTTGCTCGACAAAGACTTGCGCGTCGTTCCCGAGCACACGACCAAGGACTTCTTCACCTATTTCGATTTCCAGTGCGAGCATATCATTGACTTCGTGCATCCCGATGAGCAGCAGCGTTTCGTCGATTTGGTGACGGGCAAAGGCGGGCGGGACGATAACCGTTCCGACGTGTTCCACCTGTTCAGGAACACGGGGCAGTACTGCTACAATTTCGTCACGGTGCGCAACGTCAAGGGCGATTATGCGGCGCGCATCCGCCTGTTCGACATCTACGAGGCGATTGAATTCGCGCGGCTGGCGGCAGAGGAGAACGGGAAAATCCGTGCCGCGCTCGGGCTGACGGACGAATACCTGTTCTCCTATCGGATGTCCGACACGCTCTTCCGCATTTCCCATTACACGCAGGGACGCGAGGTCACGGTGTACGAGATGCCCTTTGCCACCTGGAAGAAGCAGGTGGTCGCCGACGGCTACGTGCCGGAGGACGAAGTTCCTAAACTTGACACGCTCGGCGCGGACTTTGCCGAATTCCCCGCGAACTTCACCGTGAAGTTGCGCTGCGCCATCCGCACGGGCGGGGCGGTCATGGAGAATCTGCGGTTCATCGGCACGCGCCACGAGAGCGTGCATGAGGGGCATGAGGAGCGCTTCATGATGGGGCGCATCCTCACGGACGAATCGCTCCAGCAGATTCACCACGCGCACAATTTGCTCGATGAGCTGCACCTGGACGACCTCTCGCAGGTCTACAACAAGAAGACGATAGAGAACCACGCCGAGCAGAAAATCAAGGCGAAGTCCGCCGCGAGCTTCGCGCTCGCCATCGTGGACCTTGACCACTTCAAGCCGGTGAACGACCTGTACGGACACATGGCGGGCGACCGCGTGATTGCCCGCGCCGCCGCCAAGATGAAGGAAATCGTGGGCGACGACGGCGTGGTGGGACGAATCGGCGGCGATGAATTCATGCTCATCCTTGACGGCATCGACAACGTGCAGATTCTGCGCGGGATGCTGCGCTCCGTGCTCGTGCAGATGCGCAAGGAATTTGAGGGCAACTTCGAGGGCATCAGCATCACCTGCTCAATCGGCGCGGCGGTCTATCCCACCAACGGCACGACCTACGACGAGCTGTTCCAGAAGGCGGACTTCTGCCTGTACCGCGCCAAGGACAAGGGGCGCGACCGCTACGTCTTTTTCCGCGACGACCTGCACGCCAAGGACTACGCGGCGGCGCAGAAGGCGAAGAGCGGCGGCAAGAAGGCCGAGGGGCGCGAGATGCAGGAGTTGCAGTATATGCGCCACTACGTGCAGCAGCTCGTCATCGACCCGCACAAGGCGGTGCGGGACGCGATGCGCCACATGCTCGGCACCTACGCCGCCGACAACATCTCCATCTATTATGGAAAAGATATGCGCCGCGTGCTTTCGGTAGGCGTGGAGCGCGCCGAAAGCGCGGAGGCAAAGTACGCGCTGGAGGACGAGTTCAGGTCGCTCTTGCAGGACGGCTCGCACGTGCTCGTCAACTTTGTCGGTTCGGTGCCCGATTCCGCCACCCGGCTGATTGAAGAACTGCGGCGGCGCGGGCAGCAGTCGTCAATCCAGTGCATCATCGGCACGGCAGACGACATCCGCGGGCTGGTCTCGTTCGACCGCCTGTTCATGGCCTCGCAGTGGGCAGACTACGAGGTGAACTGCGCGCTGCTGTTCGCCGCGAGCCTGCATTTCGTGGACTTGTCGGTGTTCGAGGACGACACGCTGGCAACATGCTGAGCATTGGTAGAGGAGGAACGCGATGAAAGACACGACGATTGTCTCGTCGAGCGCGATGGGACAGCATCTGGAGCGAATCACGTCGGGCGAACAGGTCTCGTACCTGCTGTTCAACAAGAAGAAAATCAGCCTTGCGGCAAAGATTACGATTGGACGCAGCCCCGACTGCGACATCGTGATTGACAACAAGCTGGTGAGCCGCCAGCACGCGGTGATTCAGAAAATCCGCGACGCCTATTTTCTGCGTGACGACGGCAGCACCAACGGAACGTTTCTGAACGACCGGCGTGTTCCCAACGACAAGTATGTCAAACTGAACGCGGGCGACAAAATCACGGTGGGCAGCATAGACCTGAAAATGGCATAGCGCATGGACGTGCTTGCAGAACTCGAACAGCTCGCCGCCTCCCGCGCGCTTCCCGCGCACGACGACCTGCTTTCGCGCACGGAAGCGGCGATTGCCGTGCTTGAGGACGAGCCGGCATCCTACCGCCCCCGGACTGACGGCGGCACGGCGGGCGGCCTGCTCGACTTTACCGACGCGCCCGAGCGTCCGCTGCTCGTCGTGCCCGACCTGCACGGGCGCACCGAATTTTTCCTGCACGTCATGCGCTTTCCGCTCGCGCGGTGGGGCATCGGCGGAGGTACGACCGTGCTTGACGCGCTCGCCCGACATGCGCTGCGCGTCGTATGCGTGGGCGACCTCTTCCACAGCGAGCGCCGCTGCAAGGAACGGTGGCTTTCCGCGTGGGACGAGTACGGGCGCGGCGACTGCGAGGGCGCGGCGATGACTGCCGAGATGCAGGAGAACCTCGCGCTCTATCAGATGGTGCTGCGGGTGAAGGGCGCGTTCCCCGCGTCGTTCCATTTCCTGAAGGGAAACCACGAGAATATCTTGAACGAGTCGGAACGGGGAAACCATCCCTTCCGCAAATTCGCCGACGAGGGCAACATGGTCTACGACTTTATGGCGAGCCATTACGGGGATGCCGTGCTGCACGTGATGAGCCTGTGGGAACACGCGCTGCCCGTCTGTGCCGCGTTCCCGTCCTGCGTGGTAAGCCACGCCGAGCCGAGAGAGCCGTACCGCAGGAAGCAGATTGTCGCCTACCACGACCATCCCGCCGTCGTCGAGGGGCTGACCTGGACGGCAAACGACGAGGCCGCGCCCGGCAGCGTGCGGGAAAACCTGCGGATGCTCCTGGGCGCGTCGCGCGCCAAGACCGCCGTCTGGCTTGCGGGGCATCGTCCCACCGGCGAACGCTACGCGCTGCGGCAGGACGGCGCGCTCGTGCAAATCCACAGCCCCGACCGCGAGCAAGTCGCCGTCCTTCTCCCCGGCGAACGGTTTGATGCCGAGCGGGACATCCGCCCGATTGCGTAGGAACGGACGCAGGAAATCAGCACTGTAGAGTCTTGCAATGCGGCATGGAGACAGCAGGCGGTTTTGAGCCACGCCATTGCC
>JAFLSP010000083.1 GCA_022510885.1 Treponema sp.
AGGGCGCGTATCATCGGCATAGGGCACAGGCAGTCCGCATGGAAAAGGAGCGCGCCTCGCGCGCTGGCTGCGGTCGCGCTTGGGGGCGTTCTGCTGCTGCTCGTCCTGCGCTGCTCGCCCTATCCTGCGCTGCGCGCGTTCCGCTCGCGGCCGGTCTCCACGCGCCTGTATGACGCGGCGGGGACGCTCGTGCAGGTGACGGCGCTGGAGGACGGGGTGCGGCGCGAGTTCGTGCCGCTGGAGCGCATTCCCCCGTCCGTGCGGCGCGCCTTCCTTGCGGCGGAGGACCGGCGGTTCTACGCGCACCGCGGCATCGACCTTGGCGCGATTGCGCGGGCGGCGGCGCAGAATGCGTCGGCGCGGCGAAGGGTCAGCGGCGCGTCCACCATCACGATGCAGCTGGCGCGGATGATACGCCCGGCGCGGCGGCGCACGCTTGCGGTCAAGGCGCGGGAAGCCTTTGACGCGCTGCGGCTGGAGTCGCGCCTGAGCAAGGACGAGATTCTGGGGCTGTACCTGAACAACGTGCCGTTCGGCTTCAACACGGAGGGCGTGGCGAGCGCGGCGCGGACGTTTTTTGCCGTCGGCCTGGACGAGGTGGACGAGGCGCAGGCGGCCTGCCTTGCCGTCATTCCGCGCCGACCCGCTCTGTATAATCCGCTGACCAATCCCGACTCGTGCGCCGCCGCCGCGCGCGACTTGTTCCCCGAAAGCCCCCTGTCCGATGAGGATTTCCGTGCCGCCGCGCGCGCGGCGCGCTCGTTCGCCTATCCCTATGAGATGCCGCATCTCGTGCGCTGGCTTTCTTCGCGGGAGGAAGCGCAGGTCGGGCGGCTTCCCGACCTGCGGACGACGGCGGACCTCGGCATTCAGCGCCTTGCGGAGGACGCGCTCGCGCGGGAGGTGGCGCGTCATGCCGACAGCCGCCTGTCGAACGGCGCGGTGCTGGTGTGCGACACGCAGTCGGGCGCGATTCTGGCATGGGCGGGGAGCGCGGACTTTTGGGACGAGGAGCATGACGGGCAGGTGGACGGCG
Organism: Treponema sp.; assembly: GCA_022510885.1. GTDB lineage: Bacteria > Spirochaetota > Spirochaetia > Treponematales > Treponemataceae > Treponema_D. The sequence goes on from JAFLSP010000083.1 coordinate 1,037, forward strand.
TGCTTGCCCCGCGTCAGCCCGGTTCGAGCATGAAGCCCTTTCTGTACGCGCTCGCGCTGGAGCGCGGCTTTTCGCCCTCGTCGGTGCTGCCCGACGTGCCGCTGGAATTCGGCTTTGAGCGGCTGTACGTGCCGCAGAATTTCAACAACCGCTACAACGGGCCGGTGCGCCTGCGCGTCGCGCTCGCCTCAAGCCTGAACGTTCCCGCCGTCTACCTGCTGAACGAGCTGGGCATGCAGGCCTATCTTGACGTGCTCGCCGCCCTCCGCTTTGACTCGCTCGCCGGGACTGACCCGGGACTGGGGCTTGCGCTGGGCAATGCCGCCGTCTCGCTGTTCGAGCTGACGCAGGCTTTTTCGGTCTTTGCGCGCGACGGCGTGTTCGTGCCGCTTTCCGCGCTTGCGGACGGGGCGGACTCGCGCGGACGGGCGCGGCGGGTGTATGACGAGAACACCGCGCGGCTCATCTGCGACATCCTTTCCGACCGCGACGCGCGCGCCCTGGGCTTTGGCTACGCGCAGTCTTTCGTCACGCCCTTTCCTTCTCTGTTCAAGACGGGCACGGCGAACCAGTACCAGAACATCACCGCGCTGGGCGCGACGCCGCAGTACACGGTGGGCGTGTGGATGGGCAATTTTTCGGGCGAGACGGTGGTGGGAAGGACGGGCAGTTCCGTGCCTGCCCGCATTGCGCGTGAAATCTTGGTGCAATTGCAGGGACGGGGCGGCCGGGATTTCGCCAAGCCCGCCCAATATAAAAAGGAAAAAGTCTGCGCGCTCTCCGGCTTGCGGCAGGGCGCGTTCTGCCCCCACGCGGTGCGCGAGTATGTTGCCGCCGCCACGTCATTACCCGAATGCGACTGGCATACCGCGCATGGCATCGCCTATCCGTCCGAATACGCCGCCTGGTTCCGCCTGAAAGACCGCGCGGGAACGGTGGAGGGCGGCGCGCCGCTTGCGATAGTCTCCCCGCGCACGGGCAGCCGCTTCTACTACGACGAGTCCGTCAGCCCCGGGCGGCAGAAGGTCAGCGTGGAGGCAGTGGGCGGCGGCGCGGACACGGCGACGTTCGTGGTGGACGGCGTTCCCTTCGCGCAGGTTGCCCGCCCCTTTGTGGCGCACGTGCCGCTCGCGCGCGGTTCGCATACGGTGCGCGTCATCTGCGGCGACGAGCAGGCGGACGTGACGTTTGACGTGCGGTGAGCGCGGGGATACTGCATCGGCCGCCCGATTCGTGCTATACTGTCCGCATGAAGCGCCCCGCGCCCTATAGCACCTACGCCGTTTCGCTGCTGTTCGATGATGCCTCTTCGGCACGGCTTGCGGACGCGGTGCGCGCGCTGGCGCAGGTGACGGGCAACGCGCGCTTGGACGACCCCGCCGTGCCGCCGCACCTCACGCTCGGTATGTTTCATGTCTTGCCGGGCGAGGAGGATGCGCTCAAAGCGGCGTTTGCGCGCTTTGCGCAGGAGGCGGGGCGCGCGTGGAGCGTGGCGTTCTGCGGGGCGGATTCATTCGCGGACAAGGTGCTGTTTCTTGCGCCCGACCGAAACGCCGCCTCGTCCGCGCGGCTTGCCGATTTGCATGCGCGCTTGCACGCGCTGCTGCTGCCCCGCTTTGCGCCGGGCGCGAACCGCAACTATCTCCCCGGACGCTGGGCGGCGCACATCGCGCTTGCGGTCAAACTGCGCCGCGCCCAGTGGGAAAAGGGGAACGCCGCGCTGTCCGCCGGGGAAGTCGCGCTGCCGCAGTCGGCACGGGCGGTGGCGGTCTCGTTGGCGCGCTGTCATCCGTACACGGAAGTGGCGCGCGTTCCCCTGCCGTCCGACCCGCTTTCGCCCGCCCGCCGTCATGCGAACATGGCGGCCATCCGCAGCACGGGCGGCTCGCTTGAGACGCAGTTGCGCTCGCAGCTGTTCCGCTTCGGCTTCCGTTTCCGCAAGAACGACCGGCGGCTCGCGGGCAGCCCCGACATCGTGTTCCCGCACTGCCGCGCGGTGGTCTTCGTGAACGGCTGCTTCTGGCACGCGCACGGCTGGAAGTCCGCCGAGGGCGCGATTGTCACTCCCGCCCGCGCCGAGGCGATTCAGTACGTGCGCCGCTGCGACAAGTTCCGTATGCCCACCACGAACGCCGCGTTCTGGCAGGCAAAGTTCGAGCGCAACCGCGCCCGCGACAAGCGCGACATTGCCGCCTTGCTGGAGCAGGGCTGGCGCGTGGGCGTGGTGTGGGAATGCGCGATTACCGGCAGGAACCGCGCGCAGAAAATCCGCGCCGCCGCCGAAAGCATCTCGCTCTGGCTGGAGGAAGGCATGGACGAGGACTACCGCGAGTTCTGACATCTCCGCGTCCGATACTGTTCCAAGCCCCGGTTTTCTGCTATACTGGGGGCATGGACGAGACAGAACACAAGAACATTGCGGTGCTGATTGACGCGGACAACACGCCGGGAAAGAAACTGCGGGGCATCTTGCGGGAAATCGCGGTGCACGGTCACATCATCACCAAGCGGGCTTACGGGGACTTCTCGCTGCCCACGCTCAAGAACTGGAAGTCTGAGCTGAACGACAACGCGGTCATTCCGGTGCAGCAGTTCGCCTACACGCAGGGCAAGAATTCGAGCGACAGCGCGATGATTATCGACGCGATGGACCTGCTCTACACGGACAAGTACGACGCGATTGCGCTCGTGACGAGCGACAGCGACTTCACCAAACTGGCGACGCGGCTGCGCGAGAGCCAGCTGTACGTGTTCGGGGTGGGGCAGAAGAAGACGCCGCAGTCCTTCATCAGCGCGTGCGACGACTTCATCTACATCGAGAACCTTGCCAGCGAGGAGGAGGAGACGCCGGAAGAGGACGCGGCGTTCGCCGAGCAGAAGCGCAAGAGCCACAAGGCGGCCGACAAGCCGCGGCGGTCGCTGCTGGGCGTGCTGCGGCGGAACAAGGACGGCGACGTGGAGATGAGCGACCGCCAGTTCCGCAAGATTTTCACCCTGCTCAACACCGCCTACGACAAGTACGCCGACGAGACCGGCTGGGCGAACGTGAGCGCGGCCGGCTCTTTCTTCAAGCGGCAGGACCCCGGCTTCGACACGGTGGACTACGGCTTCCGCAAACTGACCGACCTCATCGAGTATTTTGACGACGACTTCGAGATGAAGAAAGAGACCGCCGGCTCGCGGCGGCACGTCACCTTCTTCTACCGCCCCATCGAGAAATAGCGCGGAGCCGCATGAAGCAGCTGACGACTTTCGCCCGTCCTTACCGTCTCCTCATGGCGTGCGCGCCGCTGCTCATGGTGGGCGAGGTGACGTGCGACCTGCTGCTGCCCTACCTGATGTCCTTTATCGTGAACTACGGCATCATCGGCATGAGCGTGGCGGACGGTTCGCACGTGGCGGCGCGGCTGCTCGCGCTCTTCTTTGGCACGGCATGGACGCGCGGGCAGCTCATCGTTTCGTTCGGCATGCTGATGGTGGCGATTACGGTGGTGGGCGGCTTCTTCGGCGTGCTGTGCTCCTTCGTCACGCAGAAAGCGGTGCAGGGCTTCGGGCATGACCTGCGCACGGCGGCGTACCGCAAGGTCATGTCGCTTTCCATCGAGCAGACCGACGAATTCACGACCGGCTCGCTCGTGACGCGCCTGACCAACGACGTGACCACGGTGATTGACTTCCTTCAGATGCTGCTGCGCTCGTTCGTGCGGCCTCCCATGTTCATATTCGGCGGCATGGTCATGCTGTTCTCGCTCGACCTTTCCTTTGGGTGCGTGGTGCTGTTCTCCATTCCCGTGCTTGCCGTGCTGACCTACGTCGTCCTCAAAAAAGCGATGCCGCTCTTTGACGAGGCGCAGACCCGCCTGGACAACCTGAACCTCATCGTGCAGGAGAACGTGGGCGGCGCGCGCGTCATTAAGGCATACGTGCGCGAGGACTTTGAGTGCGACCGCTTCGGCATGGCGAACGACCGTCTGCGCCGCGTGAACCTGCGCGTGTTCACGCTCATGGCAAGCGTCTCGCCGATGATGAAATTCGTGATGAACTACGCCGTGCTGCTCGTCATCTTCCTTGGCTGCCGCGCGATTGGTGTGGGCGGCGCGATGACCACGGGCGCGATTATGGCGGCGGTCACGTACACCACGCAGTCAATCCGCTCGCTCATCATGGCGAGCAACCTGTTGCAGACCGTCTCGCGCGCGCAGGTCTCCGCCGCGCGGATTGAGGCAGTGCTGCGCACCGTTCCCGCCGTTGCGGACGGCAGCGAGCCGCTCGTGCAGGACGGGAACGACGCGGTGGTCTTTGACGACGTGAGTTTCTCCTATCCCGACGCGGCGGGGCGGCCGGTGCTGAGCCACATCAACCTTTCTATTAAAAAAGGCGAGAAACTGGCGCTCATCGGCTCGACGGGCAGCGGCAAGACGACGCTCGTCTCGCTCATCCCGCGCTTCTACGACGCGACGGAGGGCGCGGTGCGCGTGTTCGGCACGGACGTGCGGCAGCTTGCGCAGGCGGAACTGCGCGGCGCGGTGGGATTCGTCATGCAGAAGTCGGAGCTGTTCTCGGCGACGGCGGCGGACAACATCCGGCTCGGCAATGCGGACGCGACGGACGAGGAGCTGCGGCAGGCGGCGCGGGACGCGCAGGCGGACGACTTCATCTCCGCGGCGGCGGACGGCTACGGCACGTTCATCGCGGAGCGGGGCAGCTCGCTTTCGGGCGGGCAGAAGCAGCGCATCGCCATTGCGCGCGCGCTCGTGCGCAAGCCCGCAATCCTCATTCTTGACGACGCGACGAGCGCGCTCGACCTTGCGACCGAATCGCGTCTCCACGCCGCCTTGCGCGCGCGGTATGCCGGCACGACGGTCATCATGGTGGCACAGCGCATTGCGAGCGTGCAGGGCGCGGACCGCATTGCCGTGATTGAGAACGACGGCACGTGCCGCTACTGCGCGCCGCACGAGGAGCTGCTGCGCGTCTCGCAGACCTACCGCGAGATTTACGACTCGCAGGTAAAGACGGGCGCGCTCATCGAACGCGCGGACGGGGAGGCAGGGTGATGGCAGGAAACGGCCCGCAGATTCGCTTTGACGGGCGCACGCCCGGGGCAGGCCCGCTGGAACGCATGGCGGGCAGGGTGAGCGGTCAGAAGCCGAAAGACCGCCGCCGCACCCTGCGCCGTCTCTTTGCGTACATCGGCAGGAACAAGGCGGCGTTCTTCGCGCTGCTCGCCTGCATGGTGGTGGTGACGGTTCTTGAGGTCATCTCGCCTTTCCTCCAGCAGAAAGCCATCGACACGATTTCGCTGCGCGGCGGGCATCTTGCGGTGGACATGCGCGCCTGCCGCGCCGTCCTGCTGCTGCTCGGCACGAGCTTCGCCTTCGTGGTGGCCTTCTCCTATATGCAGGAGCGGCTGGCGGCAAAGCTCTCGCAGGACACGATTGCGCTCATGCGCGGCGATTTGTTCAGGAAAATCTCGCGGCTGTCCATTGCCTACACGGACAGCCACCGCCACGGCGACCTGATGAGCCGCATGACCAACGACACGGACATCATTTCGACGGCGGTGTCGCAGTCGGTCGCCGCGCTCGGCTCTGCCGTGCTCACGCTCGTCGGCTCGCTCGCCATGATGTTCACCTACAGCGTGCGCGTCACGCTCGTCTCCATGATAGCCGTTCCCGTGATTATGCTCGCTTCCGCGCTGCTCACCAAATTCATGCGCAAGTATTACATACGGCAGCAGCAGCTTTTGGGCGAACTGAACGGCGAGGTGGAGGAGAAGGTGACGGGCTACCGCACGATTGTGGCGTATGGGCGCGAGGGCGCCACGGTGGAGCGGTTTGCCGCCGTCTCCGCCGAGCTGCGGCGCAATGCGGTGGTGGCAAAGGTGCTCGGTTCGGTGGTGGGACCAGTCACGAACTTTTTGGGCAACTTCCAGTACGTGCTTATCGCGGGCATCGGCGGCTACCTCATGCTGTCCGGCAAAGCGGCACTGACGGTCGGCACGATTCAGGCGCTGCTGCTCTACTCAAAGAAACTCAACCACCCCGTCAATCAGATTGCCGACCAGTACGCGAGCATCCTCTCCGCGCTTGCCGGTGCGGAGCGCGTCTTTGAGGTGCTGGACGCGGACGACGAGCCTGACGGCGGCACGCAGGAAGTGGCGCGCAACGCGCGGGGTGCATGGGACGTGCGCGGCGAAATCGTCTTTGAGCGGCTGACCTTCGGCTACGTGCCGGGCCGCCCCGTGCTCAAGGATTTTTCTCTGCGCGTCGCGCCGGGGCAGAAAGTCGCGCTCGTGGGGGCGACGGGAAGCGGCAAGACGACCGTGGTCAACCTGCTCATGCGCTTTTACGAGGCGGACGGCGGGCGCATCCTGCTTGACGGCACGGACATCACGCAGGTAGCCAAGGCGGATTTGCGCGGCGCGCTCTCCATCGTCTTGCAGGACACGGTGCTGTTCCACGACACGATTCGCAATAACATCGCGTTCGGCAGCGAGCGGGTAGGCGACGCGGAACTGCGGGCGGCGGCCGAGACCGCGCTGTGCGCCTCGTTCATCGAAAAACTCCCCGCCGGCTACGACACGGAACTGAGCGAGAGCGGCTCAAACCTGAGCGAAGGACAGCGGCAGCTGCTCGCCATTGCGCGCGCCGTGGTCGCGCAGTCGCCCGTGCTGATTCTGGACGAGGCGACGAGCAACGTGGATACGCGCACCGAAATGCGCATTCAGGCCGCGCTCACCAATCTGATGAAAGGCCGCACGTCCATCGTCATCGCGCACCGCCTGTCCACCATCCGCGACGCGGACGTGATTGTCGTCCTTGCCAACGGCGCGATTGTAGAATCCGGCAGCCACGACGAACTGCTCGCCCGCCGCGGCGAATACTACACGCTGTACCAGAGACAGTTCGCGGGTGTTGCCACGT
>JAFLSP010000084.1 GCA_022510885.1 Treponema sp.
CGGGCGGGCGTTTTTGTCACATCGTCAGGCAGATGACCGCGCCGCCTCCGGGGGCGTTTTTCGCTTCGATTGAGAAGCCGAGGCTCTCCGCCAGCGTTTTTGCGATGGAAAGCCCCAGTCCCGAGCCGGGGACGTTCCTGTTGTGGGAGGAGTCGCCCTTGTAGAAACGCTCGAACACGTGGGGAAGCGTCTCTTCTGAGAAGCCGCTCCCGTTGTCCTCTGCCGCGAGCCTGATTCTCGCGCCGGTCTTTTTGGCGGAAAGCCGTATCCGGCAGTCCTTGCCCGCGAATTTCACGCTGTTCGACACAATCACCGTGAAAATCTGGTGCAGTTTCTGCGCGTCGGTCTCAATCTCAAGAAAGTCCGGGTCGGAGACGGCGAACTGTATCTCGGGATAGATTGCTCTGAATTCGGTCGTGAGGTCCTTGAAGAAGTTGGTGATGAAGAGCCGCTCTTTCTGCACCGTGATTTTTCCGTTCTCAAGGCGGCTGATGTCAAGGAGCGTGGTCACAATCGCGTTCATGTTCTCCGTCTCCCGCAGAATCGCGTCGATTGACTCTGCGAGCCGCTCGGGGTCGTCCTTTCCCCACCGTTTCAGGAGGTTTGCGTGCCCGTCGATGATGGAAATCGGCGTCTTCAGCTCGTGGCTCACGTTGCTCGTAAAGGCCCGCTCCCGGTTGTAGTCCTCCCGCAGTTTCTCGAACGCGGCAATCGTCTCCCTTGAGATGAGGAAGGAGAGCGCGAACGAGATGAGGAGAATCGGAAGGAGCGAGAGCGACGCGAGGGCGGGCAGCGCGGAGAGCATTTTTGCGGCGGAGTCGTTGGCGACGTCAATCGCGCATTCGGCGATGAGGTTCTTTCCGTCCAGGACAAGGCTTTGCGTCCGGTAGCGGATGGACAGGTCGCTGTCCGTGAAAAAGTCTTTCTCAAAATAGGCGCGGCTTTTGCCCTTCGAGTCCAGGAGCGGGAGCAGGCTGTCGTTCGTCGCGAGGACGGCCTTGCTCTCCTCCTCGTACACGGAGTAGCTTATGTAGTAGGGCAGCGCGAGGAAGGCAAGCTCTTCCGTCCCGTTCTCCTCGATGCTGGCGCGCATCAGCGCGAGGCTCTCCTGCAGGTCGTCGTCCTGCTTTTTCGTCACGGAAAGGCGGAGCAGCGTAAAAAAGACGACCGAGAGCGAGAGCATGGCGAAGGCGAGCAGCAGCATGAAGCGGATTGCCAGCGGAACGGAGACGAGATTCTGCTTTCTCATGGAGCGTCCTGCATGATGTAGCCCATGCCGCGCACGGTCTTGACCACCGTCTCCCCGAATTTTGTCCGCAGGTGCCGCACGTAGACATCGACGCTGTTGTCCTCGATGTAGTAATCCTCGCCCCACACCGTTTTGATAATCTCGTCCCGCGTGAGGATTTTTCCCGTGTTCTCAAGAAAGTACTTGAGCAGCAGGAACTCGTTTTTTGAAAGCTCCGTCGCCTCGCCTTTGAACGTGACCCGCATCTCGTCGGGGGTCATCTCAATCCCGCCGTTTCTCAGCCGCGACGATGCTCGGCTTTTCTGGCTTCTCCGAAGCACGGCGTTCATCCGCGCGAGCAGCTCCTCGATTTTGAACGGCTTGGCTATGTAGTCGTCCGCGCCGGAGTTGAGGCCGTCAACCTTGTCCACGGTCTCGCCGCGCGCCGTGACCAGGATTATCGGCACGTCCGACCTCAGCTCCGCGCGCGTTTTCCGCAGGATTTCAAGCCCGCTCAGCCTCGGAAGCATCACGTCGAGCAGGACGAGGTCGGGCTTCTCGCCCTGGATTTTCTCGAAGCCTTCCCGCCCGTCGGATGCGGTGACGACGGAGAAGCCTTCGTGCCGGAGCTCCAGTTCCGTGATGCGCGAAATCTCCGTGTCGTCTTCTATGATGAGGATTTTTGCCATGTCCGTCTCCCCCATGAGTATTTGAAAAAGTCGCCCGCCGCAAGGTCTTGCAGGCGCACCGGATTTATGGTCTTCTTGTCAAACGAGCTCAGGTTCGTGATTCTGATTGAGAACGGAGCGTCAGGTCTGCTCACCAGGAATCGAGTCATCCTGCGGTTCTTGTTGAACGAGAATTCCGTCTCGTCGGGAAGCCTTGAGCCGTTGATGAGGATGCGGTCCGGGCGGATGGAATTCGTGTCCACCGCTCCGTTGAAATACAGCGTGAGCTGCAGCTGTTCCCCGCCGGACTCCTCTATTTTAATCCCGATGACGGAGAAAGTGCCTTCAGGCCGCTGTCCCGCCGTCCGCTCTCTTCTCGCGGGCTGCGGGGGAGTGTTCTGCCCGGCGTTTTGCATGGGCGCGGGCTGGGCGTAGAGAAGGAATCCCCCGAGGGCGAGCATGGTCAGGACATGGAGCTTTGTGTTTTTCCGCATATAGGAGATTATAGCATGGAAGCCCGGTGCTTTTTAGCGATGTTACTGAAAAAAAGATGAAAATTCTTTCAGATTTTATTCAGAGCGGTTTCATGCTGTCCATGCGCCGATGCGGTATAGTGGGCATTGTCAGCACGGAGCTGGCAAGGAGAAACACTATGAAAAAGACATTGGTCAAATCACTCGCAGTCACTGGTCTCGTCCTCGCTTTGGGCGCCGGCCCGCTTTTCGCGGAGAGCGGGAAAGAACCGAGCCGCCCGAGCGTGCCGGCGCAGAAAATCGAGCGTCCGCGTCGCGCGGAGCTTCCTGTTCAGAAAGGGAAGCGGGCGGTCGCCCCAGTCCCGGCAGGAAGACCGTTGCCCCAGAGGAACGGCTTTGCTCCCGCCGCGCCCGCGGGAAAATCGCTCCCCAAACGGAACGGCTTCGCACCCGCGCAGAAGCCCGACTTGATGGGAACGGTAAGCGCCGTCTCGCAGGACAATAAAATCCTGACCGTAAAGGATGCGGACGGGAAGGAGACGCAGGTTCATGTCAATCCGTTCACGAGGTTTGTGACGCTCGGAGACAAGGCGAAAAAATCCGCTGTTTCCGACGTGCAGGCGGGGGACTGGGTTATGGTCTCAAAATTTAAGGGCGAGACCAAGACCCTGGAAGCATCAAGAATTGTCCTTGCACGGGAAAAGAAGTCGGAGACGCGCTAGGTGCAAAGATAACAGATAATCATCAGGAAGCACGGGGCAGTAAGCCCCGTGCTTTTTTGCTGCCAGACGGTGTGTGCGGAACGCCTTAGACCAGCCCCCGCAGCAGTTCCGCCATGCCCGCCGCGAACGCCTTGTGCGCGGCTGCGGTAAAGTGGCAGCCGTCCGCGCCCAGTTCATGCACGGCGGCGTTCGTGTCGAACAGCGGGATATGTTCCGCGCGGGCAAGGGCGGCGACTTCCTCCGCGCACTGGGCAGACTGCGCGATTGCCGCGCGCGAGAATTCGGCGTCGCTTTCTATGCCGTCGCGCAGAAGCACCGGCGTGGCGAGTACCGTCCGCGTGGCGGGGGAGAGCGTGCGCGTCACCGCGAGCAGCGCGCGGATGTTCCGCGCTGTGTCGCCGGGCTGCCAGTCGTTCGCTTTTTTCAGGTCGTTCGTGCCGAGCATCAGCACCACGATGTCCACCGGCAGGTGCGCGAACAGGACGGACGGGAAGAGTTCCTGCGCGTTCGCGTTGAAGCACTTGTTGCGGTGTTTCAGTCCGCTCTCGCAGCCGCACAGCCCGAATTCCAGAATCCGCGCGCGCTCTCCGAGCAATTTTTGCAGAATGCCCGTCCACCGCACGTCCTCGCCGTACCGCTCCAGTCCCGCGCCCGGCACGTAGCCCCAGGTGTTCGAGTCCCCAAAACAAACGATGCGCTTCATGCAACCAGTATAGCCGCCCGCCGGAATGCCGTCAATCAGATGGGGAAGTGCGGTGAGGTCATTTCGAGTGCCGCATTGACTGTGCCGACGATAGCCCTTTTCCGCGTTCTGTGCTATACTGTTTTCGATGAGAAAAATCCTTGCTGTATTCATTGCGCTGCTGTCTTTTTCTGCCGCGTGCGCCTTTTCCCCCGACGACATCGCCTCGTTTTCGTTCCCGAACGGACTGCGCCTCTACGTGCTTTCTGACACGACCGCCGCGCCCGTCCGCATTGCCTTGCAGGTGCGCGCGGGCTACGCGGCGCAGACGGAGCGCACGGCGGGATTTTTTCCATTATATGCGCGGCTTGTGGGCGCGGAGATTTCTGCCGACGCGGTGCGCCTCGTGCGGACGGTCGCGCCCAAGGACGTTGCGGACACGCTCGCCGCGCTCTCCGCAGTCCTCGCGCCGCCCGCGTTTTCTGACGAGGCATTGCGTGACGCGCTCGGGCAGATGCGGACGGAAGCCGCCGCGTATGCGGCAAGTCGGACGGGATTTGTCAATATGGCAATTGATGCACGTATGTTCCCCGCCGCGCCATGGCAGACGGAGCGCGGCGCGAATCCTGCGCAGCTTGCGGCGGCAACGCCCGATTCCGCGCGCGCGATTCTGCACGACATCGCCGCCACCTACTATGTGCCGCAGAACACGACGCTGTTCATCAGCGGGAATATCAGCGTGCAGGCGGCGCAATCGCTTGTGCAGGCGTATTTTGGCGCGGAAGCGGGTGCCGCCGCGCCGGTTCCTCGGCCTGTTGCTTCCGCGCCCGAGCCGCGCAAGTACGTGCTGACCGACGATTCGCTGAGCGCGGACGTGACGCACGTCGTGATGCAGTATGCGCATCTTTCCATGGACGAAGCCGATGTCATCGCCGCCGCGCTGAACGACAACGGCAGTTCGTACAAGCGGGCATTGACGGCAGAATCGTCGCTCGCCCTGGTGGATGCGGAATACGTCAGTGCCACGAGCGCACAACGGTATGGCTCGTCGCGACTGATTGTCCAGTCGCTGTTTGACAAAGGAAAAGCCTCGCCGTGCGCGCAGGCGGAGACGTTTCTGCGCATGACGGACAAGGACGGCGTTCTGACCGGGCCGGAGGTGCGCCGCGCGCTTGCGCACATTGCCGTCGCATTCCGCCGCCATGCCGACGACTCCGCCGCGCTCATGGAACAGCTGGACAGCTGGTTGTCGCTTGTTCCGTATGGCAGCGTTGCGTCCTTGTTCGCGCGTCCGTCCGCGCTTGCCGCACAACTGTCGGCGGCGCAGTTGGAATCGCGCTTGCGCGCGCGGCAGCCGTCCGTGTTCGTGCTGGTCAACACAAAGGTATACGCCGCTTGTGCAAAGGAATTTGAGCAGGCGGGCTATGAGGTTGTCACTGCGAAAAACGCCGCCTGGTATACACAGCCGCGCGTTCAAGAGGCATCGGCGCAGGATGCCGCGGCGCAGATGGAACGGACTGACGCGCAGGATGACGGTGCGCGTGCCGCAGAACGCTTTGTTGCCGAAAACAAGGCGCAGATTGAGTCATTTGTGCTGACAAACGGCATCCCCGTCGTTGTCAAGCAAACGCCGCGCGCGCAGACGACGGCAATCGCGCTCACTATTCGCGGGGGCGAGCGGCTGTTCGCCCAGGACGCGCCCGGTCTGTGTACCATTCTCACCGACGCGCTTGCGGTACACGTGCGCCGTGCGGTGGACGCGCGTGTTGCGGGCGGTCTCCTTTCGGACGACATCGACATTCGTGCGACGACTTCTGCCGCCTGGAGCGTGCTTACCGTTACGTGCGCCACCGTGGAGGTGCGGGAGTGCATCCGCGCAGTTGCCGAAGCCTTGGTATACGGCGACATCACGCCCGCATTGGCGGACGGCATCACCTATGATGAGCGGACGCAGTGGCGTATTCGCTCGGGGGCGACGACGTTCCAGTTGCTGTGCGCCGCCATGCGCACGCTCTACGCCGATGACCCCTACCGCAATCTGTTCGACGACACCAAGGACAAGCCCGTTACGATGGATTTTGCGCGCATTGCGGCGGCGTATCCCTTCCTGCTTGACGCGAGCCGCTTTTCGCTCGTCCTTGCTGGCGGGGTCGCCGACATGGGCGGGCTTGCCGTCACCCTGGAGCAGACTTTCGGCGCGCTCCTTTCGCAGGATGAGACGGCAGCGAGCGAAACGCCCCTCGCGCCGCCCGAACTCCCCCGCCGCGTGCAGCGCGTGCCGTTGCGCCATCTGTTCCTGACCGACGTTACCGCCGACAAAGCCGGCCCGCGCCCGTCCGTGCTCGTTCCGACCAAAGAATTTGCCGACCCCGCGCTCTACTGCATTTCCGCACCTGCCCTTGCCGCGCACGATGCCGCGCTGTTCAACGCCCTGTTGTACGAGATTGCCGAGCGGATGCAGAAGAAACTCGGTGCGCCCGTCCGCGCGGACGCGCCCGACAGCGATATGCCCTTTGCGCGCCTGTCCGTGCAGAACGTCACGCGGACTTCCCGTGCCGATGCCGCCTATAAAGCCGTCATTGCCGAACTGACCGAGGACTTGCAGTCGCTTGCTGCCGCGCAGGACGGACGACTGCTTGCTGATTTGGAGCGACGTTGGCTCATGCGCGAACTTTCTGCCACGGGAACGGCACTCGGCACGGCGGAACTGGTGCAGGCGGGAACGATGAGCGGCAACCCCGCGCGCTATCTTGACGACTACGCCGCCATCAGCGCCGCTTCTGCCCAAGCCTATCTTGCGGTGATGACGGCGTATTTTGCCGATTTGCCCGGTTTTCGCCTGTACTCGGCAGACTCTCCGCAGTGAACACGATGTCCATCACCGCGTCATGCGTGTCGGTCGGAATATCGTCCACAATCTGGCACGGAAAGCAGAATCCCGCGAGCGTCACGTCCGCGCCCGCCGCCCTGAGCCGCGCGATGAAGCGGTCATAAAAGCCCCCGCCGCGCCCGAGCCGCTTGCCGCTGTGGGTAAAGGCAAGTCCCGGCACGAGCATGAGGATGCGCTTCTGCGCGAGGGCAGGGGAGACCGCCAGTTTTTCAAGCGAGGGAACCGGCTCGCTGATGCCGAACGCGCCGCGCTCGATTTGGTCGCCAAAGGGGAGCGTGCCGTCAAGCAGATAAAAATCCATGTCGCCGGTATGCGGCAGGACGCGCGGTACGCCGGCCGCTTTTTCCCGCAGCAGCGCGCGGTACAGCACGTCCGTGCAGTCCGCCTCATCGCCGTGGAACAGGTAGCCCAGCACGATGTCCGCGCATCGGAACGCCTCCGAGCCGAGCACCGCCCGCCGCGCCGCAAGCGAACTGCCCGGCACGTCGCTTTCCGCGCAGAACGCGCGCAGCCTGACCCGCATCTTGTCGCGCATCGCCTGTTTCTGTTCGCCGCTCGTCATCGCATCTCCGCAGAAAACAAAAAAGACTTCATCAACCGATGAAGTCTTTGCGGCTCCTGCTGGGCTTGAACCAGCGACACATGGATTAACAGTCCATTGCTCTACCGACTGAGCTAAGGAACCAAAAGGTATCCCTATCCTAGCAAAAAGCGCGCGCGATGTCAAGGCAGTGCGGCGAAAAAATCGGTCTGAATGCATCTGTGGTGCGTGAGGCGCACGTACCGATGAACTGTCGCGACGGTGCGACGGCACCATCACGATGGTGCGACGGTACTATCACGATGGTGCAGCGGCACTATCACGACGGTGCAGCGGCACTGTCTGCCGAGCATCCCTTCCTTGACACGCGGACGGGTGTCGGCGTATAATGGCGGTATGAACCGTATCACTTCTTGCGTGGCAGGGAAAATGTCCTCATTCGTACCGGCTTTCGGCGTGTTGCCGGGGTATTATTACGGCTTTGGTTTTTCTCGCGCGCGTTCGGAAGTCGAATGTCGTCGGTGACGACATGATGCGAGCAACGAGGCACTGACAGGACTTCCGGATGCGGAAGTCCTTTTTTTGTGCCGCAAACGCAGGGACAATCAAAAAGGAGCAGACGATGATTGTAGTGTTGAAAAACGGCGCGCCGCAGCAGCGCGTGGACGAACTGAAGGCGGGGCTGAAGGCGCGCGGGCTTGACGTGCACGAGTCGAAGGGCGCGGACG
>JAFLSP010000085.1 GCA_022510885.1 Treponema sp.
CGTCCTTGCCTTAAACAGCGATTTGCGCTATGCTGTGCGTACACTAAAGCGGTGGCTTCTGCCCCGCCAAAATTATCTGAGGTTTGATAAACAGGAGAAAACCGTGAAACGCACAAGCACAATCTTTGCCGTGGCACTGGCTGCCGCAATCTGTCTGGGCTCTTGCAAAAAGCAGGAGCGCATCGTGTATCTGTACAACTGGACGTACTACACGCCCGAGGAAGTGGTGCGGAGGTTCGAGCAGGAGTTTGACTGCACGGTCAAACTGGACAGCTATTCCACCTGCGAAGAGATGTACTCCAAACTGCGCGCCGGCGCGAAAGGCTACGACATCGTAATCCCGTCCAACGACTTTGTTTCCATCATGCTGCGGCAAGGAATGCTCCGCGAGCTTGACCAGAGCAAGCTGACCAACGGCGGCAACATCAATCCCCACATACTAGAGAAAGCGACCTACGACCCGACCATGCGATACGCGGTTCCCTACGCCCTGAGCGCGACGGGCATCATGGTCAACAAGACGAAAGCCAAAGCCCCCTACGAGCGCGGCTACGCGGTGCTTGCCGACGGGCAGTTCAAGGGACACGCCACGATGATGGACGACATGCGCGAGGTGCTCGGCTGCGCGCTCCTCTCGCTCGGCAAGGACATGAACAGCCTGAACGACGCGGACCTGAACGCCGCCTACGCCGTGGTGAGCGAGCAGTGGAAGCCGAACATCATCAAGTTTGACGCGGAGGGCTTCGGCAAGTCCTTTGCGAACGGCGACTTCTGGCTGTGCCAGGGCTATCCCGAAATCGTCTACGGCGAGGTGGACGAAAGCCGCTGGGCGGACACGATTGACTTCTTCATCCCGCCGGAAGGCAGCCCCGCCACGCTCGACAGCATGGTGATTCTCAAGGACGCGCCGCACTACGAGCTGGCAAACGAGTTCATCAACTTCATCCACCGCCCCGAAAACTACGCGCTGTTCATCGACGAATTCCGCTATCCGAACGTGGTGAACCCGGCCGCGAACGAATTCATCACCACCACGCCCATGTACGACCCGGAGCAGGCACTGCGCTGCACGCTCAAGGACGACCTGGGCGACGGACTGGACGCATACAACGCGCTGTGGCAGCGAATCCGCTTCACTGACTGAGCGGCGCGCATGAATACGGTCGCCCGGTGTCCGCAGGCATCGGGCGATTTTTGCGCAAGGGCTACGGAATGCGGTACTCCACGTAGCGCACACGGTGTTCCGCAACGGCGCGCTTAATCTGCCGCTCGCGCGCGCTCAGCTGCGCGTCGCCCGTCTTCACCTCAATCAGCAGAATCTCCTCGATGTCCTGCCCGCTTGCCGCGCCGGGAAACGCGATGAAATCGACGGGCTTCCCCACAAAGCGCGCGTCCGCAGGATTGCACGGAAAGCGCGGCAGAAACGGCGCGACCTGCTCACCCGCCTGCCCGCCGAGCACCGCCCGCGAGCGCCTGAGCGCGTCCTGCCGAATGCGCCGCTCCTCGTGCCGGAACGACGAGCGCGCAAACGCCCTGCCCGCACAGAACGCGGCGACCGCAACGACGGCCAGCACCGCAAGACCGGCGAGCGCGCACAGCGAAAGCGCGGCAAGCTGCGAAGGGTTCAGGCTTTCAAGCAGGGCGGGCAAGGGGATGATGGAGCGCATACTGTATTATCGTGCGGAATCTGCCGATATTTGACAGAGATATGCGTCAAAACGGATTTGGCAAGGAGTTTGCATGAGACGGACGCTCGCGCTCGCGGCGGCGTTCTGCGCGGCGGCGGGACTGTTCGCGCAGGAGTCGGTGCTGCTGCGCTTCAAATACAAAAAGGACGACAACTACCGCATCCTCTCCACCGTGCGCGAGGACGTGAAAGTGAACGGACGGCTCAACCACCGGGCGGAAATCGTGAGCCGCGTGACCATCACCGTGACCGACGTGGACGAAAACGGTGTCGGCACGATGGACGGCACGTTCATGACAAGCGAGAAATCCACCGGCGCATACGGAAACGAGCGGCTCGGCTGGGGCGAGACCTTCCAGAGCCAGTACAAGCGCGACGGGCGCGGCACCTTCGACATCGCGGACAGCTACTTCATGCCGACCATCCGCGACATGCCCATCTTTCCCGAGCACCCCGTAAAAGTGGGCGACACCTGGACGGCAAGCGGCTACGAGGCGGAAGACCTGCGCCGCGAGCCGCTGTTCATCGAAAAGCCCTTCAAAGTGCCCTTCGTCGCCGAATACGAATACCTGCGCGACGAGGAGGGCATCTCGTCGGACGCAAAGCACGAGAAAAAGACCTTTCAGGTCATCAGCGTGAAGTACAACATCTTCTACGAGGCTCCCCTCCCCGACGACGCCTGGCTGCTGGGCGACGTTCCCGCCTCCACCATGGGCTACTCGCACCGCACCATCTGGTGGGACAACGAAAAGGGGCAGATTGACCACGCCGACGAGCAGTTCCGCATCGTGATTGAAAGCGCGCGCGGCAACCGCTTCGATTTTTCGGGAACGACGCACGAGGAAATCACCGAATTCACGCGCACGGCGACGGAAGAGAACCTGAAGGACGTGCAGGAAAAAATCACGCAGATGGGGCTGCGCGACGTGAGCGTGACCAAAAGCGAAAACGGGCTGACCATCAGCCTGGAGAACATTCAGTTCAAGCCCGACAGCGCGGAGCTGACCGAATCAGAAATGGCGAAAATCAGGAAAATCGCCGCCATCCTGCAAGCCTATCCCGACAACGACCTGCTCGTGAGCGGTCACACCGCGCTGGCCGGCACGGAAAACGCCCGGCAGCAACTGAGCGAAGCACGCGCGGAGTCGGTCGCGGACTTTCTGGTGGGGCTTGGCGTGCGGGAGAAAAACCGCGTCTTTACGCGGGGCTTTGGCGCGCGCGTTCCGATTGCGTCAAATCAGACGGAAGAGGGCAAGGCCAAAAACCGCCGCGTAGAAATCACGATTCTGGACAAATAGGCTCACACGTAGTGGACGTAGCCTTCCTTGCGCGGCTTTGCCGCCGGCACGTCGCCGTCCGGGTAGCCCACAACCAGGTTGCCGATGCCTTCGTAATCGCCAGAGATGCCCCATTTGGCGAGCAGCGCTTTCCCCGCCTCGCTCTCGAACATCTGCTTGGCGCGGTGAATCCAGCAGCTGCCCACGCCGATGCTCGCCGCCTCGTTCATCATGTTGCCCAGGACGAGCGAGCCGTCGTAGAGGTAGGTCGGCACGGACTTGTCCGCAAGCACGACAAGCACCTGCGGCGCGCCGTAGAACGGGTCGTTCGACCCGTGTGCCGGTGCCGCCAAAAAGGCGGCGTTCATCGCGCTCAGCTCGTCGCGCGTCTGTTTGTCGCTCACCGCGACGATAATCGGGCTTTGCTTGCCCATGCCGGTCGCGGCGTATTTGCCCGCCTCGATGATGCGCTCCAACGCATCCTTGCTGATGAGTTCCGGCTTGTACGCACGGCAACTGCGCCGGTTTTTCAGCGTCTCAAGAATATCCATATCTGCCTCCGATACGATTCCCGCTTCCGCGCGGAAACCGTGGTTATAATCTGACGGGAACCCCCGCCTCATGCACTTCTTTTTTGATGCCGTCCACGGTGTAGCCCATGGAATGCACCATGCTCGCGATGAGCGCCGCGTCCGCCCTGCCCTGCGTCAGCACGTCCGCCAAATGCTGCGGCGTGCCGCCGCCGCCGGACGCAATCACGGGCACGGGAACGCTCTCCGCAATCATCTTGGTGAGCGGGATTTCGTAGCCCTGCCGCACGCCGTCCGCGTCAATCGAATTGAGGACGATTTCGCCCGCGCCCAGCTCCACGGCACGGCGCGCCCAGCCGAGCGCGTCAAGGTCGGTCTTTACGCGCCCGCCGTTGATGTACACGCGGTAGCCGGACGGAGCGCTCTCGTCGCGCGCCGCGTCCATGCCCAGCACGATGCACTGGCTGCCGAACACGCGCGCGCCCTCGCTGATGAGCTGCGGATTTTTGACCGCCTGCGAGTTCAGGCTGATTTTCTCCGCGCCCGCAAGAATCGTGCTGCGGATGTCCTCAATCGTGCCGATGCCGCCGCCCACGCAGAACGGAATGAACACCCGGCTCGCCACGCGGCTGATGAGGTCGAGCATCGGGCCGCGCCCGCGCGCGCTCGCCATGATGTCGTAGAAGACCAGCTCGTCCACGCCCTGCCGGTAGTATTCCGCCGCCATGTCCACCGGGTCGCCGATGTCGGCATTGTTCTGAAACTGCACGCCCTTTGTCGTGCGCCCGTCCTTCACGTCAAGGCAGACGATGATTCGTTTTTTCAGCATTGCGTCGCCTCAAGATAATTCCGCAGAATCCGCAGTCCCGCCGCGCCCGATTTTTCCGGATGGAACTGGAACGCCGTCACCGAGCCGCGCGACACGCAGGCGGGCACGGGAACGCCGTAGTCCGCCGTCGCCTTGACGATGGTCGCGTCGGCAGGCTGAATGAGATACGAATGCACAAAATAGTAGTCGCTGTGCGCGGGAACGCCCTCGAACAGCGGGCTGCCGCCGTTCATATATGTCACGTCGTTCCAGCCCATGTGCGGCACTTTCAGGTCGGGAGCGATGCCCGCGTCGTCCCAGACGCGGCGGAAATGCCGAATCGTGCCGGGAAGCAGGCCGAGGCAGTCTACGCCGCCCTCTTCGGAATGGTCAAAGATAATCTGCGAGCCAAGGCAGATGCCGAGCAAGGGCTTTCCCGCCTTCGCCCAGTCGCGCAGGAAGCCGTCGAATCCCGTCCTGCGCAGCTGCTCCATCGCGTAGGCCGCCTCGCCCACGCCGGGAAAAATCAGGCGGTCGGCATGCTCCAGGTCGCGCGGGCTTTTGGAAAGCACGTAGTCCGCGCCCAGCGAAGCCAATGCCCGCTCCACGCTCTTGATGTTGCCCGCGTTGTAATCGACAATCCCCACCATACCGCTCAATTTTAGCAAGGACGATTAAGCACGTCAAGAACCGTGCCGATATATAGAATATGATTGCCCAACTGCTCGCCGTCCTAAAACACGTGCTCACGAATAATCTGGTCATCATCTGCGCGGTCATCGTGTTTTTGTACGTTGACTTCGTGTGGTTCGTGGCGCGCTACCGCAAAAAGCCGTCCGCACCCAAGAGCCGCCCCATCGTGCGCGCACCCGAGCCGGAAGCCGCGCCAGCCGCCACAGAAGACGACGATATGGACGAGGAATAAGCGCGAGCAGTGGCGAACGAGTGCCGACATCCACGCGCCCGTTCCACAGCCGTCCGCAGATTCTGACACGCCCCTCGCTGACCAACAGGGCAAAAACCGACACCACATCGGACACTTCCCACACATTGATGCCGAACACGGCGCGGTCACGCGCGTTCAGTTTTTCCACAAGCAGCCGCACCAGTTCCGCGCGCGTGTACAAACGACGGTTTCGCCGGACAAAGCGCACGACGAATTCCGCATCATCGGCGGCGCGCGCCCGGGCTTGCCGATAGCGCACATCGTCCTCATGCCCCCACACCACTACCGACACGGCGGCGTTCCCGTCACGACCGGCGCAATCCGTCTCCCGCCTGAACGTCTCTAAGCGTTCGGACACGTCAAGATGAACGACAGTCCTGACGTTCGGCTTGTCCATGTCGTAGGCATCGGTCGTCGCCAAAATGCCGCCGCGACAGGCAAGGAACCACGCCCGCACGGCGGCTTTTTCATCCGTGGTCAATCCTTCATGGTAAAAGCGCACGGCATCATACCCCGCATATTCGGCAAGCATCCGCGCCACGCGCTCCGCACGGAAGCGCGTCCGGCAAAACACGATGAGCGGTCGCTCCAATGTCGCGGCAGCACGGAGGACGGCCTTGTGCTTTGCATACGCACACCACATTTCATGGCGAACGTTCGCGCGCGTCTCTTTATCAAAACCTATGTCTTTCATATAGGTATATATGCGTCGATAACGCAAATTCGGCGATAAACAAGGAAAAAATTGCGATTTTTAGGGAACAAAAACGGAAAAAGACTGGCGCAGGGCATTTCCCCGTCCGCGCTTGCCTTTTCTTGCGGTATGCGCTACACTTGGTCTCATCACGAAGTCGGCAGAACGACTGCCTAACGAGCCTACGGACGCTCCTATCGCTTCACCGGATTTTTGGAGGACGCATGAACAAGTACGTCAAACGGTACGGTGTGGACGCGCTCGGCGGCATGGCGCACGGCCTGTTTTCCACGCTCATCATCGGGCTGATTATCGGACAAATCGGCAAATTCTTTCCCGGCACGGCGGACGACGGCGCAAAAGCGCTGGTATACGTCGGGCAGTTCCTGGTGCGCATCGGGCAGCTGCTGACAGTCTTTACGGGCGCGGGCATTGCGGTGGGCGTTGCCCATGCGCTGGGCGCGCCCAAGCTCGCGGTGTACGGCAGCATCGCGGTGGGCACGATTGGCGCGTATGCGCCCGCCTTCATCGGCGCGGTCACGGGGCAGTCGGCCGCGCTCATCGCGCAGACGGGCGCGGTTACGCTGGCAGGCCCGGGCGACCCGCTTTCCGCGTTCGCGGCGGCATTGGTCGGCGCGGAGCTCGGGCGGCTCGTGTCCGGGCGCACCAAGGTCGATATTCTGGTCGTCCCGGCGGTGACGATTCTTGCGGGCGCGGTCGTGGCGGTGCTGTTCGGGCCGCCGCTCGCGGCGTTCGCGCGGACGCTCGGGAACGCCATCAACCTTGCGACCGAATTGCAGCCTTTCTTCATGGGCATCATCCTGAGCGTGGCCATGGGCATGATTCTGACGCTCCCCATCTCCTCGGCGGCCATCGGCATCATGCTCGGGCTGACCGGGCTTGCGGGCGGCGCGGCGACGGCGGGGTGCAGCGCGCAGATGATTGGATTCGCGGTCATCAGCTTTGCGGACAACGGCTTCAACGGGCTGTTCGCGCAGGGAATCGGCACGTCCATGCTCCAAATCCCGAACATCGCCAAGAACCCCAGGATTTGGCTTCCCCCCACGCTCGCAAGCGCAATCACCGGCCCGATTGCGACCTGCCTGCTCAAGATGAAGACGCTCCCCGCCGGCAGCGGCATGGGCACCAGCGGACTGGTCGGGCAGATAATGACCTTCCAGGCGATGGCGGGCGAATCGGCGGCATGGGTCATCATCGCCAAAATGCTGCTGATTGACTTCCTGCTCCCCGCCGCCCTGAGCTACGCGCTCTACCGCGTCCTGCTGAAAAAAGCCTGGATTCGCCCCGGCGACATGAAACTGGAAGCGTGAGGCTGGACGACAAGACAAAGGACGACTTCTCAAAGTTCTGCGACACAGTGGGGATGTCCGTGTCATCGCTGTTCTCCGTGTTCGCAAAAACGGTCGTGCGCGAACAGCGGATTCCGTTTGAAATCTCGGCGAAATCCGCTCCCTCGCAGGACGACGGCTTTTACAGCGAGGCGAACCAGCGGTATCTGGAGAAAATGGTCGCGCTCGACAAGGAAGGCAAGCTGAAGCACGTAGTAAAAACCACGGAAGAACTTGAGGCGATGGCGAGATGAGCGACATCACGTTCATCGGCGACGGCTGGGATGACTACCTGTACTGGCAGGCGCAGGACAAAAAAACACTCAAGAAAATCAACCGTCTGCTCGCCGACATCGAGCGCAACGGCAATGACGGCCTTGGACACCCCGAGCCGCTCAAAGG
>JAFLSP010000086.1 GCA_022510885.1 Treponema sp.
GAAGTGTTTTCCCCATAGTTGAATATTCTCCAACCGACTTGACCGCGTAGGTAGAGGCGGTCAACGAGTTTTTTATCGATGTTCGCACCGAAAATGCCACCGAAGTAACCGCCGCTGAATTCGACACCGCCGAACGGAGAGAATATGTTTTCCGCGCTCGTGCCGAAGCGGAAGTTATATTTGAGGTATGCGCTTCCGAGCCAGTCCTCCATTTGGTTTGGCGTAGAAAACGACAGCCCAAGCATCGTCGTTTCAAGCGAGGCTTTTAGTCCCGCGCCGTAGAAAATGTCCGAACCCCAGGCTTTAAAAAGGTTGCCTGCGGAAAGCGACTCCACGGGATTATGCTTGCGCGCCGCCGCTGGTTGAATGCCCGTCATTACGCCCGCTCCAAGGCTTACTGTAGGAGCGATGAACTGTACTGCTTTTTTACCTTGACCTATTTTCCGTGCGATTTTCTGCGACTTGGGAAGTTCTTTGCGAAGATTTTCTACCCGTCGCCAGTCAGCCGGATGACTGGCATTATATTCATCATAATATCCTTCATTTGTTGCCATTTTTTCCCAAATATCTGCAGCTGCATTTCCGTCATAACCGGCAATAGCCATGAGCGTAAGACCGACTTTGTCGGCTTCTGTCTCCATGGCGCGGCTGTACGCCGTTGTTTTATCCTTGCCTAATCCCCACTCCGACCTTTGTTTTTCATAGTCTTTTTCTCTTTTTATGTGGAAAAGAAGCGCGTGCGCAATTTCGTGTCCAAGGATAGCCGCGAGTTCGTCCTCAGTTTGGATTGCGGCTGGTCCGTAAAGAAGCCCCGCATAAACGCATATTTTTCCGCCCGCCATGCACCAAGCATTCCATTCCGGGTCATCCACAAAGTTTACCTCCCACGAGTTACTGTGTCTAAAAGGAAAAAGTTTTCCTTTATTGTTTGTTCGCTCCCATTTTTTTGCCGCAGCAATAAGATTGTTCGCCACCGCTACCACTTGCTGACCTAATTCAGTGTCCGTTAGAAGAAGTCCATTCTGTTTGTACCAAGAAATTTCACTTTTATACCATGCGGTCGCTTCTCGCGCTTCGTTCGAATCCAATTCTGCCGGTTGGTTTGTGTAGGGGTTTGTCATGCATCCAAAGAATGCAAACAACACCATAAGAAGCAATGTAACTGTTGACGTAATTTTTTTCATAAAAATCTCCAAAATAAACTCTCCGATGCCGCCGATGGACATTAGTATAAATGGCGTTTAATAGCCAAAATAACTTTCTGACCCAGACCGTTCGCTGGTCGGTATCATTTCTTCGTTGCTGACCAAGTATATGGAGTACCGAAAAATCGTGTATTTTTTGTCCATTGCGGTTATACCGAATTCCACGTATTCCGTGGCCGTTCCGCGCTGTGCGTCCATCGCAAAGCGCAGGCCTTTCTCTTTCATCACGCGCCCGATTTCGCCCACTTCGTCAAACGAATACGGCTTCATAACTAAACCGGGTAGATTCAAGTCGGCTGTCTTGGAATTCATTTGTACCAGTTGCGCATTGGTATAGAGTTCTTTGCTGTGCCATGTCTTGTCAAAACCGCATGTTTCCTCCAAAAATTCACGCACTTCGTCATTGGTGCTGAACAAATGCATTTCGTGCGTCGTTCCGTCGGGGAGCGTGGTTGTCATGACGAAGCCGGATTCCGAGCCGTCGCCGATGGGGGTTGACAGATACGCTTCGCTTTGCGGGGTGGAAGCGCATCCTCCGAGCGCGAGTGCCGTGCCGAGCAGACAGGCAATGACCATGTTGATTTTCATACGAAAACCTCCGTGTATATTTTTGCGGGATTCATGCAAATCCCTTTGTGCCTTGAGTGTGCGGGCGACGACATTTTAATTTTTTGGCAGATTTTTGCTCGTCTCCTTTTTCTGCGGCGTGTTTTGGGTCGCTTTGCGGGCGATTTTAAAATAATTCTGTTGCATTATAAATCTTTTTTGTGGAGGTCTACGGTATTTTAGGTCATACATCGCCACAATGAGGCTTGGAAAGCAATATTCACTGGAAAGTATGGCGTAGAATATCACGGGAATAGTTTGCATGGACGAAGAATTTTTCAGGGACAGGCTGCGCTTTTTTCGCAACCAAAAGAAAATCTCTGCACGTGAGATGAGCCTTGCGCTCGGTCAGAACGAAACGTTCATCAACAAAATCGAGACCGGCAGAAGTTCCACCACGATTTCGTCCTTCTTGAACATCTGCGACTACCTGTGCGTCTCGCCTTCAGACTTTTTCAACGCCGAAGTAAAGAGCAGTACCGAGGACGCGCGGGAGATGACGCGCCTGTTCCGCCGCCTTTCTCCGCGGCAGTCAAAGTATGTGCTTGAGCTGTTGCGTGACCTTGCGGAATGCACCAAAAAGCGGACGTAGCGCGGGCGGTGTGTCTCCGTTAACATCCTTAACGGACTTGTTTCCGTTAGTATCGTTAACGGCTCTACGGAGGGTCTGTTCTCCGTGCGCGGAGAGTCAATCCTCGGCGTATGTCTTGTCGGCTCTCTGTACGCCGAGACCGTCGAATATGGACTATTTGGTTGACTCAAAGCAGATTGACATATACGAAAACTACCCAGTTTTCTCTAGTTTTTCCAGTTCCGCGCGCATCTGCTCAAAGTCGTCCTCGGTGATGGCGTGTATGCTCATGTCCACATGGTCGCCCGCAAAGGAAATGCCTTCTGCCTCAAGTTTCTTCCGCTGTGCGTCGCCGCCGCCGAACGCGAAACTGCCCGAGCAGTAGCCTTTTGCGTTCACCACGCGGTGGCAGGGCGTGGCGGCGTTGCTCGGGTTTTTGTGGAGCGCGTTGCCCACGTAACGGCGCAGGTTGCGGTTTCCCATGAGCGCGGCGACCTGCGAGTACGAGGCGACCTTTCCGCGCGGAATGAGGCGGACGGCGGCATAGATTCTTTCGGCGAGCGTGTTCGACATGAGGTGAGTATAGGGCAGATTCGGCATATCGTCCACCCGTATCATTGCAAACTGCCTGCGATGTGCTATACTGTGCGCAGGGGGCGGTCATGCGGCTCATGCATACGGCGGACTGGCATTTGGGCAACCAGATGCACGACATCGACAGGCGGGAAGAGACGCTCGCGTTTTTCGGCTGGCTCAAAGCGCAAATAATAGAAAAAAACGCGGACTCGCTCATCGTGGCGGGAGACGTGTTCGACACGGCAAATCCGCCGGTTGAGGCGCGGCGGCAGTATTATGCCTTTCTCGCCTCGCTCGCGGACACCTGCTGCAAGAACGTCGTCATCGTGGGCGGCAACCATGATTCGGCAGTCCTGCTCGACTCGGCAAAGGAACTGCTGGAGGTGCTGAACATCCGCGTGGTCGGTGCGGCCGGCAACCTTTCCCCGGAGGAGATGTGCTTTACCTTGCGCGGCGCGGACGGCGAAGCCTGCGGCATCTGCATGGCAATTCCTTTCGTGCGCGAGGTGGAGTTGCGCGGTCTGCTTGCCGAAAAAACCGATGACGGCGACCTCTACGGCGCGGCGTACAAGACGCTGTACGCGCGCGTGTATGCGGCGGCGGAAACACTGCGCGGCGGGCGCGACATTCCGATTGTGGCGACGGGGCATCTGTACGCGGCGGATGTGGAAGGGCGGCTTGCGGACGCGGCGGGCAACGTCAGGACGGACGACGGCATGAAAGTGCTCGACGTGCTGGGAACGCTGGGCAAAGTTCCGCCGAGCGTCTTTCCGCCTGCGGATTACGTCGCGCTCGGGCATATCCATTACGCGACCGCCGTCGCGAAAAATCCTGCCGTGCGCTATTCCGGCTCGCCCTTTGTCATGGGCTTTGACGAGGCGGCGATTCCGCATTTCGTGCTGTGCGTGGAACTCTCGTCGCACGGCGCGGAGCGTCATCTTGCCGTGGAAAGACTTGAAACGCCGCAAGCCTTCGTGTACCGCCGCGTCTCGGGAACGCTGGAGGACATCGCCTTTGAACTGCGGACGTTTTCCGCGCTCAAAGGCGGCAAGCGCACCTATCTGGAAATCTGCTACAAACGGGAAATCGGCGTGAACGCGCAGGCTTTTTTGGACGAGGCCATTGCCGCGCTGCCGGAAAACGTGACGGTGGCAAGCTGGAAACTGCTTGAGCAGCGCAATGCGCTCGCGCAGGCGGGATTCGCGTCCTTTGACGCGGCGGAAATCAGGAACCTTGACGACCGGGAAATCTTCACGCAGCTCATTTTGACCAGGCTGGCAGAGGCGGGGCTTGACGCGCAGAGCGACGAGGCG
Organism: Treponema sp.; assembly: GCA_022510885.1. Lineage (GTDB taxonomy): Bacteria > Spirochaetota > Spirochaetia > Treponematales > Treponemataceae > Treponema_D. The sequence goes on from JAFLSP010000086.1 coordinate 4,272, forward strand.
AAATCCGCGCTGGAGCGCTTTCTGCCGCATTTTCTGCAAGCGGCGGCGGAGGCATAAATGCGCATTCTTCGGCTGGAATTTGAGAACCTGAATTCGCTCGCGGGCGCATGGACGATTGACTTTACGCACCCCGACTACGCGCAGAACCACGACATTTTTGTGATTCACGGGCCGACGGGCGCGGGCAAGACGACGATTTTGGACGCGATTACGCTCGCGCTGTACGGACGAACGCCGCGCCTGGAGGCCATCAACAACGGAGAAAGCGGCAACGAGCTGATGACGCGCGGAACGGGATTCTGCCGCGCGCAGGTGACGTATTCCTGCAAAAAAGGCGTGTTCGTGTCGGAATTCCAGCAGCGGCGCGCAAAATCAAAGGCTTCGGGGCAGCTGCAAAAGGCCGAATTCACGATTAGGCGGCTTGCGGGCGATACTGGCAACCATTCCTTGCTCGGCACGGACGGCGAGGTTGTCGCGACGGGAACGGGGTCGCGGCTGGGCGCGGAGACGCAAAATATCGTACAACTCGACTACAATCAGTTCTGCCGCTCGATTATGCTTGCGCAGGGCGAGTTCAACACCTTCCTCAAAAGCCCGGAGCGCGAGCGCGCGGAAATCCTGGAGAAACTGACGGGCACGGAACGCTACCGCGAAATCGGCAGGAACATTGCGGCAAAGTTCAGCGAGATAAAAAAGTCCTTTCTCGCCAAAAAAGAGGAAAAAGAATCGATTGAAGGCGAATTGCTCTCGCAGGACGAGCTGGACGCGACGAAAAAACAGGCGGCGGATGTTTCCGCGCGGCTTGCGGAGACAGAAGAGCAGCTGGGCGAAATCCAAAAGGAACGCGCCCATCACGACGAGTTGGAACGCTTGCAGCGCGAGCGTGACGAAGCACAGGAGCATATACAGACCGTCACCCGCGCACTTGCGGATTTTGCGCCGGACGAAAAACGCTTGACGCGCGCACAGGCGGCGAAGCAGTGCGAGGCACCGTTTGCGACCGTGCAACAGTATCGGCAGCAACAGGCGGCAGACAGCGAAACCATTGCCGCGCTTGCCGACCGCATTGCGCAAGCGGAGACCGCATTCGCGCAAGCAGAACAGAATGCGGCAGAAGCAAAAGAGCGGCTTGCGGCGGAAGAACAGGACATAAAGGCACAGCAAGCCGTGTGGAAAACGGTGCGCGCGCTTGACGTGCAATATGCCGCCGCCACGGAAAAACAACGCGAAGCCGCCGAACGCAGGACACAGGCAGAACAAACCCTCGCGCACACGACGGAACGGCTTGCGCACCTTGCGGAGGAGATTACCGCGCTCGACCGCTTATGCGCGGAGGCGGAAACATATCTTGCGGCGCACAAGGGCGACGCGCAGTTGCCGCAGGTCATCACCAAAATCGAAACGCTCAAAGCGGCAGCGGAGGAACAGCAGAAAAAGGCAGACACCTTTGCGCATATACAAGCGGCGGCGCAGGCAAGGCAGGACGACTTGCAAAGTCGGCTTGAATCGGCACAGGCGGAATGCAAAAAAATCGACGCGGAGATTGCGGCGTTCGTTTCTGCTGAGGCAGTGTTCATCGCGCGTCTGTTGCAGCGCGAGCTGACTGACGGCAAGCCCTGTCCCGTGTGCGGCTCGGTCTATCACACGGCACACAAAACAGCGGCGCAGGGCGAATTGGATTTGTTCAGCGCGGACGACGCGGAAGTCGATGCGGAAAAGGCGCGGGAACTTGCGCGGACGAGCGGCAACCTGAACGCGCGGCGTGACGACATACTTTCGCTCGTGCAGGACGTGGAACATCAGGTACAGGCGGCGGCAAGCGAATGCGCCCACGCAAAAGAAAACCTCGCGGCGGCACGTGCTGATATTGCAGAGCAACTTTCGCACATAAACACCGCGCTCGCGCCCTGGAATCTGACGGCAGAACTGCGGACGCTCGGGGCGGTCATTTCCGATTTGCGCGCGCGCGAATCGGCGTGGACGCAGAAAACGGACGCGCTGCAATCTGCCTCCACGCAGAAGAAAGAGAAAGCAGCCGAGCAGCGGGCATCGGCGCAGAACGAAATCGCGCAGAAAGAGACGTTTGCCGCAGCGGAACAAGCCTTTACGGTGGCGCGGGATGAAGCCCAGTCACTGCGGGACGAGCGCGTGCGGCTGTTCGGCGAAAAGTCCGTTGACCAGGCAGAGGCAGAAAAATCGACGCTCATTGCGCGGCTCAAGGAGCAGGCGGCACAGGCAGATAAGGTTCAGCAGGACGCAAAGGAAGAACAGGCGCGGCTTGAGGCGCGGAAAGACCAGCTGCAAAAAGCCGTCGCCGACCGCGCGCCCGCGTTGCGCTCGGCGCAGGAATCGTTTGCGCATACACTTGCGGAAAACGGCTTTGCGGACGAGGCGGCGTTCGCGGACGCGCGCATGAGCGACGAAACGTTTTCCGCGCTTGCCGAAAAAAGCGAGCGGCTCAAGACGGCGCGGACACAGGCGGAGACCCGGCTCGCCCAGGCGCAAAAATCGTTCGCGGACTACCAGGCGACGGCGCAGGTGACGCGCTCCAAGGACGAGTTGCAAGCGGCGGCAGACACGCTTTCGTCCCGTCGTGAGGCGTTGCAGCAGCAGATAATCGAAATCAAATCGCGCTTGCAGACGAACGAGCAGAACCAAAAACGCGCGGAGGAAGTCATGCATGAGTACGCCGCCTTGCAGGAGGACTTCGCGGTCTGGGAGCAGATGAAAAAGTGGGTGGGCAGGGACGACGGCGCGGACTTGTCCGTGTTCGTGCAGAGCCTTGCCTTCCGCTCGCTGCTCGCGCTTGCCAACAAGAACCTCTACGGCATCACGGGGCGGTACCGGCTGCGGCAGACGGCGGCAGGCTCGCTCGACTTTGCCATTGAGGACGTGCATTTTTCCGAGCCGCGTTCCGTCGCCAACCTGAGCGGCGGCGAGCAGTTCCTCGTGAGCCTTTCGCTCGCGCTCGGCATTTCCGAATTCGCCAGCCGGAACGTGCGCGTGGACTCGCTCTTTTTGGACGAGGGCTTCGGCACGCTCAGCGGCGACCTGCTGACCGAGGCAATCAACGCGCTCAAGAATTTGCAGAAAGACGGCAAGATGCTCGGCATCATCACGCACGTGCAGGATGTCATCAACGAAATAGACCAGCGCATTGCGGTGCGGCAGACGAGCGGCGGACACAGCGTCCTTTCGGGCAGCGGCATCACGCACGGCGCGCCCTTGTAAAAATCGCGTCCATTTGATACTATCAATAGTATCATTTCTCCGGGGGAAATTATGTTCGATACCGTTTTGAACGCCGTTGACGATGTTGTGTGGGGAATCCCGACAATCATCCTGATTCTTGCGACTGGCCTGATTCTGACCATCCGTGCGCGCGGATTGCAGTTCACAAAACTTGGCCGCGCCT
>JAFLSP010000087.1 GCA_022510885.1 Treponema sp.
GCGCCAACGGCGGGCAATGGGGCAGACCGCCCGCGCGAAAGCCAAGCACGCCGGGAGCAGGACGGGAAAAATACCCGGTCTTTTTGGCACAAAATACGAGTGCCTGCTCCCGCCGCCGCCCGAGGGCACCGCAGGACGGGGGCGCGCCTGCACCCATGCCGCACGCCAGGTCACATTCCTTTGCTATACAGGATGGTCTCCGTGCCGGTTGATTTGACCAGTTTCTTCTTGCGCAGGAGCGTCCACACGGTCTGCCCGACTGAATAGTCGCGGACTTCTTGTGGAAAGAACGAGCGGCAAAAATACGTGCCGTCGGGATTTTTGGCGAGAAAGACAAAAACATTCCTGCCCTCAAGCGTATTTTTCAGCAGAAAGTCCATGCTGATGAGCGAGAACGCGCTCTGCCGCGTATTGTACTTGAACACCGTCCTGTTGTCGTCAAGGATTTCCTCAAGTCTGCGCAGGAAATGTACGCGCGCACTTATGCGCGGATACTGAGCGGAGGCGGCGACACGCTCTTCGGGGATTCTCCGCCTGCACAGATAACTGCCGACTTCGCGTCAAGCTGGCGCACATCGCGGATATATTGCAGCCCCATCAAATGGTAGAAGTGCCGCTTCTCAAAGCCGAGCCGTATGGTCACGACGCTGCCTTTCCGCGCGACAGTACATTCATACTCGACGTTGAGCAGCTTCCTCAAGGCGATGACGCAATCATAGATTTCCGCCATGTCCTCCCCCACAAAAAAAAGTCCTGCCGAAGAAATCGGCAGGACTTCGCAGCATTTTCTTTCAGCAGGGCAAGTGAGCCTGCCTCAGTCCAGTTGTTGGTGAATGCAGAACCGTCATAGAACTCCTCAAGGCGCAGCATTCTGGACGCGACGCCTTGCGTCTCCGTTCGCGCAAGCACACCCGTTGCTTACGGTCTCATTGTATCATATCCTCTGCGAAAGTCAAGCGGACATGGGCATATCCGCATTTTTTCTCGTTTTCTTTTCCCAACGTACTTGTATAAATATGAAAGAAATCTGTATAATTACGCGACATTTTATCTTTAGGAAGGAGATGCTTTTATGAAGAAAAACGTATTTGTGGCGGCGGCCTGCCTTGCGGCCGTTTCGCTCATGGGCTGCACCAAGAAGGGCAACAACTACATCCTCGCCACGGGCGGCACGAGCGGCACGTATTATCCGTTCGGCGGCGCAATCGCAAACATCTGGAACACGTCGATTGAGGGCATGAACGTCACGGCGCAGGCGACGGGGGCTTCGGCGGAGAACCTGCGCCTCATCAGCAGGGGCGAGGCGGAGTTCGCCATCGTGCAGAACGACGTGATGGACTACGCCTACAACGGCACGGACATGTTCGACAGCGCGCTCGGCAACCTCGCGACGATTGGCACGCTCTACCCGGAGGTGGTGCAGATTGCGGCGAGCAAGTCGAGCGGCATCACGGGCGTGGCGGACCTGCGCGGCAAGCGCGTCTCAATCGGCGACGCGGGGTCGGGCGTGGAGTTCAACGCAAAGCAGATTCTTGAGGGCTACGGGCTGACCTTCGACGACATTCAGAAGCACAACCTGTCGTTCAAGGAGTCGTCGGACGGCATTCAGAACGGCACGCTCGACGCCTGTTTCGTCACGGCGGGCGTTCCCAACTCGGCCTTGCAGGAGCTTGCGTTCACCGCTGGCCTGGTGCTTATTCCCGTGACGGGCGCGGAGGCGGACGCAGTGGTGAACAGCCACAACTTCTACACCAAGACGGTCATTCCGGCGGGCACCTACTACGGCACGGACACCGACACCGAGGCGCTTGCAATCCGCGCGACGCTCGCCGTGGGCGCGAACATCAGCGAGCGCACGGTCTATGACATGACCAAGGCGCTGTTCGAGCATCTTGAGGAGCTGGGCGTCGCCCACGCCAAGGGCAAGGAAGTCTCCGCGCGTGAGGCGGTGACGGGCGTTTCCGTTCCGTTCCACCCGGGCGCGGTCAAATACTTCAAGGAAATCGGGCTGAACGCAGAATAGGCTGCGTGAGGAAACGTTTTCTGTGCGGCGCGCTGGTCGTCCTGACCGCCGCCGTGCTGGCCGTTCCGTGCGTACCGTGCGTCTCGGTCAGCAACCGAAAGAACCCTGCCGAACGGGTGCTCTCGCGCGCCGCGCTCGGCGGATTCACCATTTCATACACGCATTCCGTCAACAAAGGGCGCGTCCATGACTGCTACGGGCGCGACGGCGGGGTGCTCGTCTTGGACAGGACGACGTTCGTCTCGTATGGCGCGGGCATTCCCGAAGCGGACGAGACCGACGGCGCGCGGTTTTCCGTGACCGATGAGGGCTACGTCATCTCCGGGCTGAACCGCAGGCTTGACCGGCTCGTCATGGCGGTGGGCGTGGTCGCGGAGCATTCCGTGACGGTGCGCGGGCGGGAAGTGCCGCTCGCGGACTTGTTCGCACCGCAGACGAGTCTCATTATTGCAATCAAACACGTGCCGCTTGCCGCGTATCTTTTTGCAAGGCATATCTAACCGCAAACAGGAGGTGTACCGTGCGTACCAAAACCGAAGGGGGCGACAGGAAAAAGCCTGGGCTTGATGACCTGATGCCCACCACCAATGAGAGCGAAATCAAAGAGCTGATGAAAGATCTTGACCGCGAGCAGGCGTACCGCGAGCACTCCTGCTGGCGGCAGTACATCACCGTGATTATCTCCGTGGCGTTCGTGCTGTTCCAGCTGTACGCGACGCTTTCCGGCAGGATTCCCGCGCAGATTCTGCGCGCGAGCCACCTTGCCTTTGTGCAGGCGCTCGCGTTCCTGCTGTTCCCCGCGCACAAGAGCCTGCCGCGCAACACCCTGCCCCTGCACGACGTGCTGCTTGCCGTCGTCGGCGCGGCGTGCTGGCTGTACATCGTCATCAACTTCCAGCACCTGGTGCGGCGCGCGGGCGCGTACACGCCGCTCGACATTGCCGTGGGCGCGGTCGGCATCCTCGTTTTGATAGAAAGCTGCCGCCGCATCGTGGGGCTGCCCATCCTGATTATCGCGGTCGCCTTCATCTGCTATGCCTTCGCCGGCCCCTACCTGCCGGGCTTCCTGAACCACAGGGGCTATTCGTTCCAGCGCGTGGTGAGCCACCTCTTCTTCAACACCGAGGGCATCATGGGAACGCCGATTGGCGCGTGCTCCACGTTCATCTTCCTGTTCATCCTGTTCGGCGCGCTGCTTGAGAGTACGGGCATCGGGCAGTTCTTCATCGACATGTGCAACGCCATTGCCGGCGGCGCGAGCGGCGGGCCTGCCAAGGTCGCCGTGCTGTCGAGCGCGCTGCTCGGCACGGTCTCCGGCAGCTCGGTCTCGAACACCGTCGGCTCGGGCAGCTTCACCATTCCGATGATGAAGCGGCTGGGCTACAAGGGCGAATTCGCGGGCGCGGTGGAGGCGGCGGCGAGCACGGGCGGGCAGCTCATGCCGCCGATTATGGGCGCGGCCGCCTTCCTCATGGCGGAAAGCCTCGGGCTGCCCTACATCACGATTGTAAAGGCGGCAATCATTCCCGCGCTGCTCTACTTTACGGGCATATTCATCACCGTCCACCTTGAGGCGAAGAAACTGGGGCTGAAAGGGCTTCCCAAGGACGAATTGCCGCGCTTTCTGCCGCTGTTCCTGCGCAAGGGCTACATGGTGCTGCCGCTCGTGGTCATCATCGTGTTCCTGTGCATGGGGCGCACCGCCGTCTACGCCGCGCTCATGGGCATCGTCTCCATCCTGCTCATCGGCATCATCACGTCGTTCGTGGAGATGGCGCAGGGCAAGCGGCCCACGCTCACGATGAACGAGCTGGTGGGCATCATGTGCACGGCGGCGCGGAACATCATCAGCGTGGCGATTGCCTGTGCCATGGCGGGCATCATCATCGGCATCGTGACCCTGACGGGCATCGGGCTGAAATTCGGCGCGGGGCTGATTTCAATCTCGCACGGCATCGTGTTCATCACGCTCTTTTTGACGATGATTTCTTCTATTATCCTCGGCATGGGCGCGCCCACCACCGCCAACTACCTGATTACGTCCACGATTACGGCGGGCGCAATCATCGGGCTTGGCATTGAGCCGCTCGCGGCGCACATGTTCGCGTTCTACTTCGGCATCATCGCGGACGTTACGCCGCCGGTCGCGCTGGCGGCAATCGCGGGCGCGGCAATCGCCAAGGCAAAGCCGATTCGCACCGCGTTCCAGGCGACAAAACTGGCCGTGGGCGCGTTCATCATTCCGTACATGTTCGTGTTCAACCCGCAGATGCTCATGATTGGCGCGTCCGCGGGCAAGGTCATCTGGATTGTGTTCACCGCGCTCATCGGCATGTTCGGCGTGAGCAGCGCGCTCGAAGGCTACACGTTCCGCAAGTCAAGCGTCGCCGAGCGCGCGCTCTTCCTCGTGGGCGGGCTGCTGTGCATCATCCCCGAAGGCCGCACCGACCTCGTGGGACTGGTGATTATCGCCGCGCTCGTGGCATTCCAACTGATTTTCAACGCACGGGGCAGGACGAAAACAGTCGCGTAACGACGGCTGCGGGAAATCTGTCCCGCAGCCGTTTTTTCCCCTCCCATTCTCGGTTACACAAAGAATACGGCGCGTCCATCTCGGAAAGAGTTTGTTTTTTAAACAAAATTCTTGGTTATAGTGAGACGAATGGACGATTACGCCGAAGCTTTCCGGAAGAACATCAAGCACTACCGTCGTCGGCAGTCCGTCTCGCAGACAGAACTTTCCATTCGGTGCGACTGCGCCATCGGGACAATCGGCGGGATTGAGGCGGGCAAGGCAAAGCCATCGTTCGACATGATTCTCAAAATCGCTGACGCGCTCAAGGTCACGCCCGCCGACCTGTTCATCTGCGACGTCTCCAAGGACAAGGACGAGCTCAAAAGAGAACTGAAAGACCAGTTCGACTCGATGATACAGCAGCTGTAGCGTCAGTCCGCGATGCGGAACTCGCCGCCCCGGGCGGCAACCATGCGCTCGGCGAGCAGTTTTTCGGCGGCGCGCTCAATCCGCGCAATGTCGATACCCTCTGCCTTCGCGACCTGCGCGAGCGTCGCCGTGCCGTTGCGCGCGAGGAAGCGCAGTATCGCCCCGCGCGCCTGCCGCAGCGAGCCTTCAAAGCGCGACTGCCGCGCGTACTGGCGGGACTTGCGCGCGGGGTTCGCCACCTTCTTCTTCAAGTCCGCGCCGTAATCCATGAGCGCGTAGTACCACTCGCGCGGGTTCGTCCTGTCCAAAGTCTGCTCCACGAGCGGCGCAATCTCCCTGTCGTCGATTTTCCGGCTGCCGTCCGCAAGCGCGTCGTCCGAGAAAAAGCGGTGAATGAACACCGAGCGGATGTTCGTCTCGATGAACACGTTGGGCTGATTGTAGGCAAAGGTGCTGACCGCGCCCGCCGTGTACGGCCCGATGCCGGGAAGCGCGCGGAGTTCCTCCTGCGCGTGCGGAAAGATGCCGTCATGCTCCGCGCAGACCGCCTTGCACGCCTCATGCAAAAAGACCGCGCGGCGGTTGTAGCCCAAGCCCACCCAATGCGCAAGCACATCGGAGCGCGCGGCAGCGGCGAGCGACTGCACCGTGGGAAAATCGCGCATCCATGCGTCGTACTTGGCGGCCACGCGCAGCGTCTGCGTCTGCTGCAACATCATCTCCGAGACAAGCACCGCGTAAGGGTCGGAAATGCCGCGCCAGGCGAATTCGCGCCCGTTCGCGCGGTAGAACGACCATATATCGTCTTGAAACGCGGCGATTTCGTCGGGAAGGAGGACGAGACCGCTCATGCCCCGTCAAAGGTGATGAGCGTCGTCACCGTCATCGGCGCGAGCGCGTCCTCATAATGCAGGGCGGGCAGCCCGATGACCCCGAACACGTCCGTGACCGTGCCGCCGCCCATGGCGAGCAGTTTCTTTGCGGCGGCGAGCGTGCCGCCCGTGGCAATCAGGTCGTCCACGAGCAGATAGCGCGCGCCGTCCTGCACGTCCGCCTTATGCACTTCGATTTCCGCCGTGCCGTACTCAAGCGCGTATGAACAGCGGTACACGTCGCCGGGCAGCTTGCCCTTCTTGCGGACGAGCACGAGCGGCAGTCCGCGCTCCTGCGCGAACGGCGCGGCGAACAGGAAGCCACGGCTTTCCACGGCGGCAACCGCGTCGAACCGCACGTCCGCGTACACGTCGAGCATCCGGCGGATGCAGTGGCGGAACGCCGCCGGGTCAGTCAGCACGCTCGTGATGTCATAAAAAAGAATGCCCGGCTTGGGAAAATCGGGCACGCGGCGAATCGCCTTGTCTAAGAGTTCGTCTGTGGGCATAGCCTATTGTAGCGCAATCCCGTGCGGGTGTCTACGGAAAGGCTACTTCACGGTACGGATTGAGCCCATTCTGAGGCGTTGGTCGCGCGTGTGGGAGAGAAGCGCGCGCAAGCCCTCGGAATCGGAGGCGGCGATGAGCGTCTTGAACTGCTCCATCTGCCGCTCAAAGCGTTCGATGTGGGCGACCAGTTTTTCGCGGTTGGCGATGAACAGCTCCGACCACAGCGGCGCGTTAATCATCGCGATTCTCGTCAGGTCCTCGAACGAGCCGCCGCCGAACGCGGTGATTTCGGGGTCCTCGGCGCTCTCCACGAGCGCGCTCGCAATCACGTGGCACAGCTGCGAGGTGAAGCCGATGTTGTGGTCGTGCGTCTCGCAGGTCGTCTCGGTGATGCGCGTAAAGCCAAGCTCGGCGACGAGGGTGCGCATGGTGTCAAGGTTCTCGCTCTTGTTGCGCGGGGTGGGACACAGAATGTAGTTGTGGTTCACAAAGAACGCGGCATCGGAATGCGCGTAGCCCTCCTTCTCCCCGCCCGCCATGGGATGCCCGATGATAAAGTCCACGTCATCGCGCACCAGCTGCGGCATCGCGCGCTCAAAGATGCCTTTCACGCCGCTGATGTCCGTGACGATTGCGCCGCTCTTGAAGCGGTCGCGGTGCGCCCGCATAAAGTCGAGCGTGGCGTGCGGATAGAGGCAGATGAACACGATGTCGCACAGCGGCAGCATCTGGTCAACCCTGTCCGCCGTAAACGTCGCGTCCGCAACGCCCTCCGCCATGACCTGCGAGAGACACGCGGTACTGCGGTTGCAGGTAAGTATGCGCCCGGTCGCCCCCGCCTGGCTGAGAATATGCTGCCGAATCGCCTTGGCGAACGAGCCGCCCATAATGCCCAGACCCACGATGCCGTAGGTCGCGTGTTTGAGTTCCATAGCAGAACGATAGCATGATTTTTATTTTTTTTCTAGCGTATCTTTTGGGAGAGGGGAAACCTCACCCTTTCCCGGCACGTTAAGGCTGCGCCTCGTTATAACAGTCCTTGTGATGCGTCACAAGGAGCGGCGCTGATTACTACACCTTGACAGCCCGCCCCAAAAGTTTTATAACAGTAAAGATTGCGGGCAAAGG
>JAFLSP010000088.1 GCA_022510885.1 Treponema sp.
ATTGCGATTGCCCTGCTCTGCCTGATTACCTGCGCACTGCCCGCCGCCCTCATCCGCACAGTTTTGTTACGTCTCCGTTTACTAACTGCCTGTTAGCTCGCTGAATGTGTGCCAGTTAGTAGGCTGAATGTGCGTCAGTTAGCTCGCTGAATGTCTGCCTGTTAGTCATAACAATGTACGACAAACATTCATAAGAATGTGTGCCATACATTGTTATGAATGTGTGGCACACATTCTACGCGGCTCAACCAATCGTGCGGAGCGGCGGTTCCAGGGGTTCGGCCGCGGCAAGCCGCCGCATTTTTCGCTTGCCGATTGCGAGGGATTTCAGTATCTTTAGGGAGACTGTTTTTGGAGCGGTGATGAGCGAACGCCTTGTCCATATCCTGATTGACTCGTTCTGGAAGATTCTCCTGCCCGGCCTGAAGATGACCATTCCGCTCACGGCGATTTCGTTCGCGTTCGCGCTCGTCATCGCGGTGGTGGTCGCGCTCATCCAGTTTGCCCGCGTGCGCTGGCTTTCAGGCATCGCGCGGTTCTACATCTGGATTATGCGCGGCACGCCCCTGCTCGTGCAGCTGTACGTGGTGTTCTACGGGCTGCCCAACCTCGGCGTGATGATTGACCCTTTCCCCGCCGCCGTGCTCGTGTTCGCGCTCAACGAGGGGGCGTACACGGCGGAGACCATGCGCGCCGCGCTTGAGTCCGTGCCGGGCGGGCAGATTGAGGCGGGCTACTGCGTGGGCATGAGCTACTTGCAGATTATGCGGCGCATCGTGCTGCCGCAGGCATTCCGCACGGCCTTCCCGCCGCTGTCCAACTCGCTCATCGCCATGACCAAGGACACGTCGCTCGCGGCGAACATCACGGTGACGGAGATGTTCATGGCGACCCAGCGCATCGTGGCGCGCACCTATGAGCCGCTCGCGCTGTACATCGAGGTCGCGCTCATCTACCTGCTGTTCTCCACCGCGCTGACCAAACTCCAGCGGCTCGGCGAGCGGCGGCTCGGGCGCTTCTACGAGGAGGCGGGGCGGTAAATGGCGATGCTTGAGCTGGAGGGACTGCAAAAATCGTTCGGCGCAACGCGCGTGCTTGACGGCATCACGCTCTCCGTGGAAAAGGGCGACGTGGTTGCCGTGCTCGGGCCGAGCGGCAGCGGCAAGACGACCCTGCTGCGCTGCCTCAATTTTCTGGAGCGCGCGGACGCGGGGACGCTCACCTTCGACGGCGAGCGGTTCGACCTCACGGCGATGCACAAGAAGGACATCGTCCGCCTGCGCAAGAAGACGGGCTTCGTGTTCCAGAACTACAACCTGTTCCGCAACAAGACCGCGCTGCAAAACGTGACCGAGGGGCTGATTGTCGCGCGCGGCGTGAGGAGGGCGGAGGCGGAGGAGACCGCGCTCGCCATGCTCGACAAGGTGGGGCTTGCGGACAAGGCGCGGCAGTACCCGCACCAGCTTTCCGGCGGACAGCAGCAGCGCGTCGCCATCGCCCGCTCGCTCGCGACCAGCCCGCACATCATCTACTTTGACGAGCCGACGAGCGCGCTCGACCCGGAACTGACGGGCGAGGTGCTTTCCGTGATGCGGCGGCTCGCCGAGGAGGGCATGACGATGATTGTCGTGACCCACGAGCTGGCTTTCGCGAAGAACGTGTCGAACAAGGTGCTGCTCATGGACGGCGGCACGGTCGTGGAAGCCGCCAGCGCGCACGACTTCTTTGCCAGCCCGCAGCAGGAGCGCACCAAAGAATTCCTGCGGACGCTGCACGGGGATGCCCTCTGACGGCGCGAAGTGCACGCACGTTGACGATACATAATAAACGCGGTATTATTGTAGCAAGGAGCGGAGTTTGGAGTATTCCTCCCGGGAAATCATCAAAATGCTTGAAGCGGACGGCTGGCGTGAAGTCGCCTGTGTCGGCAGCCACCATCACTTCAAGCATCCGACAAAACCGGGGCGCGTGACCGTACCGCACCCGAAGCGCACTGTCCCGCTCGGAACAGTCAGGAGCATTTTCAGACAGGCGGGCATTGCCCCAAGGAAAGAACCATGAAAAGCGACTACGCATTCATCGCCGTTTTTGAATACGCAGAGGACGGAATCAATATCACGTTCCCTGACTTGCCGGGCTGCTTTTCCTGCGCGGACGCGGATAACGCTGAGCAGGCCATGCAGAACGCGAAGGAAGCGCTCGGTCTGCACCTGTTCGGCATGGAGCAGGACGGGGAGCGCATTCCCGAAGCGCGCCCGCTGCATGAGATTGCGCTCGGGAAAAACTGCGTTCCTGCGGTTATTGGCGTGTTCATGCCGTCAGTGCGTGCGGCGGTCAGAACGGCGTTCGTCAAGAAGACGGTCTCGCTCCCCGCATGGCTTGCCGCGCTCGCCGACGAAAAAAACGTGAACTGCTCGAAACTGTTTCAGGACGCACTCAAGTCGTTTCTCGGCGTGGAGAATGCCGTGCAGACGGCATAGCGTCTTGTCCTGCGAAACGGAGCGGTTCGCGGCTTTTTCGCTTGATTTTTTTCCCGTATTTTTTACAATATATTTGTGTGTGATGCCGTTTCCCGCACGTCGTAACGGGCGCAGAAATCGCACCGATGCGGGGCGATGTCACCACGCAAGGAGTTTATATTATGAAGAAAACGTTGTTTGTCGCCGCGGCTCTCGCTGCGGCGCTCGTCGCCACGGGCTGTCAGAAAAAAGAATCCGGCGATTTGCTCGCCAAAATCAAGGAGCGGGGCGAAATCGTGGTCGCGACCGAAGGCACCTGGGCGCCCTGGTCGTTCCATGACGAGTCGGACGCGCTGGTCGGCTTTGACGTGGAGGTCGCGCGGAACATCGCGGAGAAGCTGGGCGTGAAGGCGGTGTTCGCGGAGACCGAGTGGGACGGCATTTTCGCCGGCATCGACAGCAGGCGCTACGACATGACCTGCAACGGCGTGGAAGTGACCGGCGAGCGCGCGGAGAAATACGACTTTTCCGACCCCTACGGCTTTATCCACACCGTCCTCATCGTGCGCACGGACAACGAGGACATCAGCGGCTTTGACGACCTGAAAGGAAAGACCACGGCGAATTCGCTCGGCAGCACCTACGCGATGCAGGCGGAGAACTACGGCGCGAACGTGCAGACGATTGACACCCTGGAGGAGACCCTGCAGCTGGTGGAGCACGGCCGCGTGGACGCGACGCTCAATGCCGACGTCAGCTTCTACGACTACATGAGCGTGCATCCCGAAAAGCCGTTCAAAATCGTCGCGCTCGCGCCGGACATGGCGCAGGTGGCAATCCCGCTGCGCAAGGGCAAGGAGACCGCCGCGCTGCGCGAGGCCATCAACGCCGCCCTTGCCGAGCTCGCCGCCGACGGAACGCTCCGCGCGATTTCGGAAAAATACTTCAAGGCGGACATCACGCAATAAGACGAGCGGGGGCGCACTGCCCCCGTTTTTCGTACCGCAGGAATGCCGTATTTATATGTCGGCAAGCACTTCCCGCAGGAAATGGTTGTCAATCTTGACCGCGTTCAGCAGCTCGCCGACGGAACGGTAGCGCGCGGGCGTGTCGTGCAGCCTGCCGAACGCAAGGTAGTCGCCCGCATCGTCCGTGCCGTAGGTCAGATTATACACCCTGCCGCCGTGCGTCAGCTCAAGCGGCTTTTTGACGGCGACCAGATAGCGGAATTCGTCCAAAGTCATACCAACTCCCCGCGCGGGCAGGCGTCGTCCGCGCAGAACGTGTAGAGCGGCGCGCCGTCCGCGCCGTCAATCCTCCGGGTGCGCACGGAAAACACGCGGTCAATCGTGCCCTCGCCCGCAATCACGGCGGGATTTCCCTGCGCCACGACGCGACCGGCGGACAGCACAATCAGCCGGTCGGCAAGGCGCAGCGCGGCGGGCAGGTCATGCACCACAAGGACAATTGTCTTTCCCTGCGCTTTCAGCCCCCGGAGCGTCTCCATCAAATCGAGCTGCTGGCGGATGTCCAGGAACGTGAGCGGCTCGTCAAGCACGACGACGGGCGTCTGCTGGGCAAGCGCCATGGCAAGGTAGGCTTTCTGCTGCTGGCCGCCGCTCAGCGCGCGCAGATTCTGCTCCGCAAGCCCCGCAATGTCAAGCGCGCGCAAGGCCTCGCGCATGGCGGCAAGGTCGTCCGCACGGTACTGGCGCGGAAATCGCGTGTAGGGAAAGCGGCCGTGCAGCACCAGACGCTCCACGGTGCAGTCCGGCACCGTGCGCTGCTGGGCAAGGAACGCCACTTTCCGCGCGCGCTGTGCCGGCGTGTACGCGGAAACCGGCACTCCGTCCAGCCGCACCGTTCCCGACCAGGCGGGCAGCAAACCGCACATCGCCCGGAGCAGGGTCGATTTCCCGCTGCCGTTCGGCCCGACCAGCACGGTGATGCGCCGCGCGGGAACCTCGCACGAAACCGCCGCAAGCACGGCGTTCTTTCCGCGCGGACGCGCGTAGCCGGTCGTCAAATCGCGCACCTCAATCATGCCGCGCGTCCTTCTTTTTCAGCAGGAGCGCGACGAAAAACGGCCCGCCGACGAGCGCAAGCAGAATCCCCACGGGCAGCTCAAAAGGCGCGAACGCCACGCGCCCCGCCAGGTCGCAGAGCAGGACCAAGACCGCGCCGAGCAGCAGGCTCGCCGGAAGCAGGTGGCGCATTTCGTTTCCCACGAGGACGCGCGCGCAGTGCGGCACGACCAGCCCGACGAATCCGACCAGCCCCGCAAAACTGATGCCCGCGCCGCACAGCAGGGCGGCAAGCACGAGCGCGGCATAACGCACCGCGCCCACGGAAAGCCCCAGAGACCGCGCCGTCTCGTCGCCGAGCGCGAGGATGTCAAGCTCATTGCGCAGGAAGAAGGCCGCCCCGGCCGCAAGCGCGATGACCAGCGCGGCAGGCGCGAGCGCGGCAAACTGCACGCCCGCAAGCGAGCCGATTTTGAACGCCGCGCGGCCGTATATCGTGTCGGGAAGGAGGACGGTCAGGGCATCGGCGGCGGCAGTGCAGAACGTGTTGGCCGCAATGCCCGCAAGCAGCACCGACGACCTTGACCCGCCCGCCTTGTTCCCGAGCGCGCAGACCAGCAGGAGCGTCACGAACGCGCCCGCAAAGGCGGCAAGCGGCAGGACGTTCGCCCCGAACGGCACGAAAGACGCGCACAGCAAGACGGAAAGACACGCGCCCGCGTTCATGCCGAGCACCGTCGGGCTGCCGAGCGGATTGCGCAGCACGGACTGGACAATCGCGCCGCTTGCCGCCAGCGCCGCCCCGCACAGCACCGCCGCCGCCACGCGCGGCAGGCGCACGAAGCGCACGATTTTGTACGCCGCCCCCGCCCGCTCGCCGCGCAGCAGCCCCCACAGCGCCGCCGGAGAGACACGCACCGCGCCCGCGCACAGCGCCGCCGCCATCAGCACGAGGAGCGCCGCCAGCGCCGCGCAATAGAACAGCGGCAGACGTCGGTTCCGCATTATTTTTCCTTATAGATGTCCAAAAACCAGTATTGCCCGGGATGCGTGAGCTGCTCGGCATTCACGCGCGGATTGTCAAGGGCGAGCCGCCCCTTGCCGAAAGTCCAGCCGTCCGCGTCCTCGAACGCCACCGCCGTGACCGACGACTTGAAGAACGAGCGCGAGCCGAGGTAGGCAAGACCCGCCGGAAGCGTCATCTCGCCCAAGGCCGTGCACCCGGAGAAGGACTGCTTCCCGATGCTCACAAGCTCCGCCGGAACCGCCACCGACTCCAAGGCAACGCAATGGCTGAACGCGCCCTTTTCAATCGTGCGGACACTTGCGGGAAGCACGACCGCCGTCACGCGCGCGCAGTAGGCGAAGGAGCCGTCCGCGACGACCTCCACGCCGTCGGGAACCGCGACCTGCCCCGCCCTGCCCGCCGGAACCTGCACGAGCCGCGTCGCGTCAGTGCTGTACAGGATTCCCTCGCGCACCGAGAACGCCTCGTTCCCCGCCTCAAGCGCGAAATCGGTTACGCCGGGACAGTTCGCGAACGCGCCCGCACGCACGGAAGAAACCGCAGACGGAATTTCCACCGTTCCGTCCTGTGCCGGCGGACAGATGACCAACTCCGTCCCCGCTTTATCATACAGAATGCCACGGGCCGAAGAAAAATACGCGCTCTCCTCCGTCGCCTCAAGCGAAGCAAGGGCATTGCAGCCGGAAAAGCATTCCCACGGCACACGCGCAAGCCCGTCGGGAACGACGAGCGCGGTCAGGTTCGCGCAGCCGTTCAGCGCATCCTTGGGCAACTCGAACAGCCCCGAGACCGCGGACAAATCGAGCGCGACCGCCGCGCGGGGATTCTCCCGCAGGGCATCGCGCAGGCCGCCCAGCAGCCCCGCGTTCATCGCGCCGGAAACGACGACCCGGTGCGCGCCTTCGTCCAGCTGCCGGACGAGCGCGGCCGCCTCATACGAAAAGACCTCGTGCCGCGTGGCGGCATCCTGCGCGGACACCGCCCCCGCAAAAACGAAAAAAACGAGCATCGCAAACCATCTGACCAAAACAAAACGCCGCATGGGAACAGTATAGCACAAATCCGCCCAATTTGCTATCATCACTGCATGGCAAACGAACGCGAAAAGATTGTGGTGTTGGATTTTGGCTCGCAGTACGCGCACCTGATTGCGAAGCGGCTGCGAATGTCGGGCTACTACAGCGAAATCGCGCTGCCCTCCGCCCCGGTCGAATCGCTGGGGCAGAACGTCAAGGGCATCATCCTGAGCGGCGGACCGGCGAGCGTGTACGGCGCGGACATCCCCGAATGCAACCCCGCGTTCTTCGACCTGCCCGTGCCGATGCTCGGCCTGTGCTACGGGCATCACCTGATGGCGCAGCACTACGGCGGCACCGTCGGCAAGGCGGCCGTCGGCGAATTCGGCCTCGCGCAGCTGACCAAGACCGAGGCGGGAAAGTCGTCGCCATTGCTCGCGGGCATCAGCGACACGACGCAGGTCTGGATGAGCCATCAGGACGGCGTGCTTACGCTCGGGGAAGGCTTTGAGGTCATCGGCACGACCAAGGACTGCCCCTTTGCCGCCGTGCAGGACACCGCGCGCAAACGTTTCTCGCTCCAGTGCCACTGCGAGGTGAAGGACACGCCCGAGGGCGCGGCGCTGCTCGCCAACTTCGCGCGGCTGTGCGGCATGACGCGCAACTGGGACGAGGACACCGTGCTCAGCCACATCATGGAAAGCATCGTGCGCGACGCGGGCGACAGGAACGTCCTGCTCTTTTTGAGCGGCGGCGTGGACAGCACCGTGGCGTTCGCCCTGCTCACCAAGGCGCTCGGGCAGGAGCGCGTGCTCGGCCTGCACATCGACAACGGCTTCATG
>JAFLSP010000089.1 GCA_022510885.1 Treponema sp.
CAGGCTGTTGGCGCAGATGAGGTCGGCGTTTTTGCGGGCGAGTTTCTCTCGCGCGCTTTGGACGAGGCTCTGCGTTTCCATGCAGAAGCCGCACAGGAACTGCCCGGGCTTTTTGTGCTCGCCGAGCCAGGCAAGGATGTCGTCGGTGCGCTCAAGCGCAAGGCTCGTGCCGCCCTCGGACTTTTTGATTTTCTGCTCGCTGTAGGATTTCGGCCGGTAGTCCGCGACCGCCGCCGCCATGATGATGACATCCTGCTCCGCGCTCCGTTCCGTGACCGCTTCGAACATCTCCCGCGCGCTCGTCACGTCCACGCGCTTCACGCCAAGCGGAGTTTCAAGCGTGACCGGTCCGCTCACGAGTGTCACGTCTGCTCCCCGCGCCGCCGCGACTTTTGCGAGCGCGAAGCCCATCTTGCCGCTCGAATGGTTCGTCAGGTAGCGCACGGGGTCAACCGCCTCCCGCGTGGGACCAGCCGTGACGAGGATTTTCTTCCCCGCGAGGTCTTTTTCCCGACCGATTGCAAAGTCAATCCACTCGAAGAGCGTCTCCGGCTCGGGCATTTTTCCCGCGCCGGTGTCGCCGTTCGCAAGCCGTCCCGTCGCAGGCGCGATGACGGTCATGCCGTGGCGGCGGCAGGTCTCTAGGTTCTCCTGCGTGGCGGGATTTTCGAGCATGGCGGTGTTCATGGCGGGCGCGATGATTTTTGGGCAGCGGCAGGCGAGCAGCGTGGTGGTGAGCATATCGTCGGCAAGCCCGTGCGCCGCTTTCGCGATGACGTTCGCGGTTGCGGGCGCAAGCATGAAGATGTCGGCGCGTTTTGCGAGCGCAACGTGCTCCACGCTGAATTCAAAGTTGCGGTCGAAGGTGTCCATAAGGCACTTGTGTGCCGTGAGCGTCTCGAACGTAATCGGATTGATGAACTGCGCGGCGTTCTTGGTCATCAGCACGTGCACAGACGCGCCTTCCTTCACGAGCAGACGCGCAAGCCCCGCAATCTTGTACGCGGCAATGCTCCCGCTCACCCCGAGCAGGACGGTTTTTCCTTTGAGCATGACGCTTCCTCCTGCGTCAGTGTATCATGTTCCGGGCAAAAACGCTATAATGTCCGCATGGAAACCGAAAACCGCCTCATCGCGCTGGAGACAAAGCTGGCGTACCTGGAAGATTTCGTGACGCAGTTGCAGCAGGAGACCGTGGAGAACGCGCGGCAGATTGAGCGGCTGCGCGAGGAGAACCGTATGCTCGTCGGCCGCTATCAGGAGCTTGCGCAGAACATCGACATTCCGAACCGCCGCCCGCCGCACTACTGAGATGCTGCTCTTTGCCAGCGGGCGCACCGACATTCCCGCGTTCTACGCCGACTGGCTCATGGAGCGCGTGCGCGCGGGTTTTGTGGACGTGCGCAATCCGTACTACGCGCGGCAGGTGACGCGCTACCGCCTTTCCCCGGACGTGGTGGACTGTCTCGTGTTCTGCACCAAAAATCCCGCCCCCATGCTGCCCCACCTCCCCGAACTGCGCGAGCGCGGCTTTGCCTCGTATTTTTTCGTCACCATCACGCCCTACGGCACGGACATCGAGCCGAACGTTCCCCCTGCGGCGGCCGTGATTGACGCGACGCTTGCGTTGGGCGCGGCGGTCGGTACGCAGCGGGTGTGCTGGCGCTACGACCCGATTTTCGTGGACGCGACATATTCCGTTTCCGCGCATATCCGCAGTTTCCGGCAGATGGCGGAGCGGCTGTGCGCGGCGACCGGGCGATGCATCATCAGTTTCATCGACCTCTACGAAAAGACGAAGCGGAATTTTCCCGGCGTGCGCGAGGTGAGCCTTTCCGACCAGCGGTTTTTGGCGCAGGCCTTTTCGCGGGTGGGGGCGCAGACGGGCATTGTCGTGGAGACGTGCGCGGAAAAGGCCGACCTGAGCGCGTGCGGCGTTGCGGCGGGCGCATGTGTCTCGCGCGAGGTCATCGAGCGGGCGGCGGGATATGCGCTGGTCTCGCCGCTTCCCCGGCAGCATCTGCGCGCGCACTGTGCCTGTATCGCCACGCATGACATCGGCGCGTACAACAGCTGCCCGCACCTGTGCCGCTACTGCTATGCCAATGCCGATGCCGCGCTTGTCCGTAAGAATTTTGCCCGCCACGACCCGCGTTCTCCGTTCCTGCTTGGCGGCGCGGAAACCGGCGACGACGTGCACGAGGCGCATCAGGAGTGCCTGCGGGACGCGCAGTTGCCTTTGTTGTAACGCAGGGCGTTTTGCGGTAGTATGGGGTGATGTCCTTGCTTTCCGTCGAAAACCTGACTTTCTCCTACCTGGAATCACGCGCGCGCGCGCTGGACGGCGTGTCTTTTTCCGTGCAGGCGGGCGAGTACGCGGTCATCCTTGGCACAAACGGTTCGGGAAAAAGCACGCTTGCCCGCGTCATCACGGGATTTTTGCCGGTGCAGGGCGGTTCGGTGCGCTTTGCGGACGGCGTTCGCGCGGGAATCGTGTTTCAGTACCCCAAGGACCAGATTGTGTCGGGAATCGTCTCGCGCGACACGGCGTTCGGCCCGCAGAATCAGGGGCTTTCGGACGCGGAAGTCGAGCAGCGCGTGATTGAGAGCCTGTCGGTCTCCGGCCTGCTTGACCGTGCGGACGACCATACCAACGCGCTTTCGCTCGGGCAGACGCAGAAGCTGGCGATGAGCGGCATTCTCGCGCTCCGTCCCGACCTGCTCGTGCTTGACGAGGCGACTTCCATGCTCGACCCGGAATCGCGCGCGGACATTTTGGCCTTTTTGGATGCCTGTCATCGGCGCGGGCAGACTATCCTGCACATTACGCATGATTACGACGAGGCGATGCGCGCGCAGCATATCATCGTCCTGCGCGACGGCGGCATTGTGTTTGACGGCACGCGCGCGGCGTTTGCGGCGGACGCGGCTTTGAGCGGCGGCTTGTTCGGCAGTCCTTTGCCTGCGCGGAAGCCGTCGGATGCGGATGCTTCGTGTGCGGAAGTCGCGCTTGCGCTCCGCAACGTCGGCTTTTCCTATGACGGGCGCGAGGTGCTGCGCGGTCTTTCGGCGGATTTTTATCGGGGAAGCCTCACGGCAATCACGGGCGCGAGCGGGGCGGGAAAATCGACCTTGCTTGAAATTGCGGCAGGTCTGCTTGCGCATTCGGGGGCGGTGTACGCGGCCGCGCGGCCGTCGCTCGCCTTGCAGGACAGCCAGGCGGCCTTGTTCGAGCCCTATGCTGCCGATGACGTGGCGTTCGGGCCGAGGAATCAGGGCGTTCGCGGCCGGGCTTTGAAGGCGCGGGTGCGCGCGGCGATGGACACGGTGGGCTTGCCGTTCGACACCTTTGCCGACCGTGCCACCCAGCAGCTGAGCGGCGGCGAAAAACGCAAGCTCGCCCTTGCCGGCATCATCGCGATGGACGGCGACGTGCTGCTGTTCGACGAGCCGACGGCGGGGCTTGACCCCGAGAGCCGCCGCCACGTGCTGTATATGTTGCGCGACCTGACGCGGCGCGGAAAGACCGTTGTTTTCAGTACGCACCGCAGGGACGAGGCGGATTTTGCCGACCGCGCCATGCATCTGGAGGACGGCGCAATCGTCTCCGATTCGGCGCGGCGGCCGCTTGCGGAGGAAATCGCGCTTGCCGAACAGCCGCCGCTTGCGGGCGCGAACATGCTTGCCGCCTTGCGCCGTGCCGCCGGATTTGGCACCGCGCCCGCAAAAAGCCGCGGCATCGTCCAAAAATTGCGCCCGGCATGGAAATACGTCGTGTTCTTGGCGCTGTTTGCGTGCGCGCTGTGCGCGCGGCAGACCGTATTTGCGGCGGGCGTGGTGGTCGCGTCGGTGGCGTATGCGCTGCTTGCGCGCTATCCCGTCCGGCGGCTGTTCACGTCGTTCGCAAGAATCCTGCCGTGGATGCTGCTGTACTGCCTCATTCAGATGATTTTCATTCCCGCGCGTGACGGCGAGCCGCACCTGACCGAATGGCGGTGGTTCATGGTCACGCCTTTCAAGATTCGGCTGTGCGTGTTTTCGCTCGTCCGCGTGTTCGGCACGCTGTCGGCGGTGCAGGTGTTCGTGTTCTCAACGGGGGAAAAGGAGATTTTGGAGGGATTTTCGACGCTCGTGCGTCCGCTTGCCGCGCTGCGCGTTCCCGTGCGCCCGCTCGTCGTGGTGGTGGAAATCATGTTCCGCTTCATTCCCCTGCTGATAGACGAAGCGGCGGCGATTGTCAAGACGCAGCTTGAGCGCGGGGGCTTGGGCAAGGCGAAAGGCTTTTTCGCGAAGATTCGGATTCTCTTTCCGCTGTTTATCCCGCTGATTATCCAGACGGTTCGCCGTGCCGAAGTGCTTGCCGACGCGCTTTCGGCACGGTGGCTCGACTAGTCCGCGTTCAGCGCGGCAAGCGCGTCGCGCACAAAGGCGGCCGCCTTTGCCGCGGCCTGCTCGGCGGGAACGAGTTCCGCCTCGGCGGCATCGCGCGGCTTGTACTCCACGTTGGGGAGCGTCTTTTCGCCCACGGTGATGCGCAGCGGAATGCCAATCAGTTCCATGTCGGCGAATTTCACGCCCGGCCGCTCGTTGCGGTCGTCCAGCAGGACCTCAATTCCGGCGGCGGTCAGCTCGTCGTGCAGCCTGTCGGCAACGGCCTTCATCTGCCCCTCGTACTTAATCGGCACGATGCACACCTGGAACGGCGCGGTGCTCATCGTCCAGATGATGCCCTTGTCGTCGTGGTGGTTTTCGATAATCGAGGCGAGCGTCCGGTCCACGCCGATGCCGTAGCAGCCCATGGTGGGCGTTGCCGCCTTGCCGTGCTCGTCAAGATACGAGACGTGCATGGACTTCGTGTATTTTTGCCCGAGTTTGAAAATGTGCCCCAGTTCGTTGCCCTTGGTCGCGTGGAACGGCTTGCCGCAGACCGGACAGCGGTCGCCCGCCTTGACCATGCGGACGTCGGCGGTCAGAAACGGCGTGAAGTCGCGCAGCGGTTCGACGTGGCGGATATGGTAGCCGTCCTTGCCGCTGCCCGTGATGGCATCGTGCATCTGCGCGGCAAGCGAGCCGTCCTCCTGCACGGCGATGACGGAGCAGTCGGCGACGAGCGGCACGGTCGCGGTGGTCGGGCCGACAAAGCCGTGGGGCGCGCCGGCGTACTGCAAGACTGCCTTTTCGTCCGCCAGTTCGACGGCGCTCGCCTTGAGCGCGGCCGCAAGTTTTGCCTCGTTCACGTCCAGGTCTGCGCGAATCAGCACGCAGAAATAGGCGACGGGATAGTAATCGCCGCTCGCCTCTTTGACGCGCTTGAACTGCCTGCCTTTTTCGTCCGTGCTCAGGTCGAGCGCGCAGTTTTCCGCCTTATAGATGAGCGACTTGATGAAGGTCTTGGGCGACGCATTGAAAAATCGCTCCATGTCGGCAATGGAAAACACGTTCGGGGTCGCCACGTCCTCATAGGGCAGGTCGGTCTTGACCTGCGGCCTGCCCGCGCTGTCGGTCGCCTCGTCGGGGGCGCAGGCGGCTTTTTCGGCGTTTGCCGCGTAGCCGCAGTTGCCGCACAGGATGAGCGTGTCGTCTCCGACGGGGCTTTCCACCATGAATTCTTCGCTGCCGCTGCCGCCCATCGCGCCGCTGTCCGCCTTGACGGGAATGATGCTCAGCCCGAGCCGCTTAAAGATGCGGAAATACGCGCGCTCATACGCCCGGTAGGATTCATCCAGGGACTCGTCGTCCGCGTGCATCGTGTAGGCATCCATCATGGTGAACTCGCGCCCGCGCATCACGCCGTAGCGGGGACGGATTTCGTCGCGGTATTTCGTGTTGATTTGGTACAGGTTGACGGGAAGCTGCTTGTAGCTGGTGAGCGCGTCGCGCACGATTGCGGTGTAGCCCTCCTCCGCCGTCGGGCTGACAATCATGTCCTGCTCGCCGCGCGTCCTTGCCTTGAGCATCTGCGGCCCCATCGTTTCCCACCGCCCGCTCTCTTTCCAGATTTCCCCCGGCTGGATGACGGGGATTTTTATTTCCATCGCGCCGATGTTGTCAAGTTCCTCGCGGATGATGTTCTCGACTTTGCGCAGGGAGCGCAGCCCCATCGGCAGGTATGCGTACAGTCCGTTCGCCAGTTTGCGCACCAAGCCCGCACGGAGCATCAGAATATGGCTTGCGATAATCGCTTCCGCGGGGGCTTCGCGCAGGGTAGAAAGATAATACTGAGAGGTTTTCATACGACCAGTGTAGCGGAAAAACCGCGCGATTTCAACCGAGCGAAAATCCGAGCCGCGCCTTACATAAAAAAAGCCCACTCGGCTTGGAGTGGGCTTTTCGGCAAAATCCGGTTACGACGGCTGCTTGCCGATGTACGCCAGAATGCCGCCGTCAACGTACAGGATGTGTCCGTTCACCGCGTTCGATGCGTCGGAAGCGAGGAAGACTGCGGGACCCGCAAGCTCCTCGGGGTCAAGCCAGCGACCTGCCGGCGTTTTCGCGCAGATGAACTGGTCGAACGGATGGCGTGAGCCGTCGGGCTGCTTCTCGCGCAGGGGCGCGGTCTGCGGCGTCGCGATGTAGCCCGGGCCGATGCCGTTGCACTGGATGTTGTCCCCGCCGTACTCCGAGCAGATGTTGCGCGTGAGCATCTTGAGACCGCCCTTTGCCGCCGCATACGCGGAGACCGTCTCGCGGCCAAGCTCTGACATCATGGAACAGATGTTGATGATTTTTCCGTGGCCTTTCTTAATCATGCCCGGCAGCACCGCCTTGGACACGATGAACGGCGCGTTCAGGTCAACGTCGATGACCTGACGGAATTCCTCCGCCTTCATCTCAAGCATCGGAATGCGCTTGATGATGCCCGCGTTGTTCACGAGGATGTCCACCACGCCCACGTCTTTCTCGATTTTCTTCACGGTCTCCTGCACGACCGCCTCGTCGGTCACGTCGCAGATGTAGCCGTGCGCGTCAATGCCCGCGTCCTTGTAGTTCTGAAGCCCTTTTTCCAGCTGCTCCTGCCCGCGGTCGTTGAAGATGATTTTCGCACCCGCCGCCGCGAACGCCTTTGCAATCGCAAAACCGATGCCGTAGGACGCACCCGTCACCCAAGCGACTTTCCCGGTCAAATCAAAATCTTTCATTTTGAATTCTGCCATGCTCTGATTCCTCCAAATCTGCGCCCGCCGCACAAAACGCCCGCCGGACGCGCTTTTTACCATGATAAATCACAAACCCGCAATCGTCAATGCCCGCGCGGCAAAATCCGGCGAATTTTCGGGAACAGACGAATGTCTGCGGCAAAATCCTGCAAATTTTTTGGAATCATATCGGCTTGCGTTTTAACCGCCGGTGGCTCGGGCATTGGG
>JAFLSP010000009.1:0-6182 GCA_022510885.1 Treponema sp.
TGGGAAGAGAGGGGTGGTTTGGAGGGGAGAGAAACCCCGCTTCGGAAGTAGAGGGTTTCTCTCCCCTCCAATGCCCCTGCCATGGGAATGGCAAATTACTTAAGAACCTCCTGCTTGAAGTGGCTGATTTCCGTGTTCGCATAGTCGATGAACGCCGCGTAGTCCGCGTCGCCCTCAAGCAGGGCGTGGGCGTTCACGTGCTGCACGAGCGTCTTGTACGCCTCGTCGCTCGCCGCCCGCGCCGTCTTGAGCGCGCCCGCCGTCTTTGCAGAACGCTCGTCCGTGCGCTGTGCCGTCAGCTCCCGCACGTCCTCGTTCGCCGCCTTCAGCTTCTCCACGAACGCGCCGAGCGACAGCGCGTCCACCTGCGCCTTGAACTTGCCCTCCAAGTCCTGCACGAAGTTGACGAGCAGCCCCGTCTCCTTGTCCATCTGCGCCTGCACGTCAATCTTGTAGTCCTTGATGTGCTGGCTCAGCACCTTTGCCGCCTCCGCCATCTCCGCCACCGGGAAGTCGGCATAGCCCGCCACCGCCTTCTTGTAGCCCGCGTAGAGCTGGTCGCGCAGGCGGTCGGCGGCGGCAATCTTGTCCGTGATGAGGCTCTTGGTGGAGAGCTGCAGGTTCTCGTCCTCCGCCGTCACCGCCGCCCGCAGTGCCGTTACCTGCGCCGCGCACTTCTCGGACACCGCCGCGTCCTTCTCTGCCCTGCCCGCCACGTTGGACACGAACAGGAAGTGCGCCGCGTTGTTCATGCTCGTGAGCGGGATTGTCTGGATTTCTTTCATGGAATCCTCCTTGTGAATGATATATGCTGCCGCCGCATACACGGCGGTCGTAGCCACGGGTTCGGAACGTCGCCTGTCGCTTGCTGGGGACGTGTCGGAGGCCTCGGAAAGCCCCTTGTCGGTCGCCGGGGATGTGTCGGAGGCCTCGGACGGCACGTGTCCGCCGCCGTGAGGGTGTCCGAGGCATCGGAAAGGCACGTGTCAGTCGCGGGGAAGGCAGCGGAGGCCTCGGAAAGGCATTTGTCGGACGCGGAGGGGGCAGCGGAGGCCTCGGACGGTACCGTGTCGCGTGCGGGGAGGAAATCCGAGGCATCGGACGGGCATCTGCCGGACGCGGGAACGGCAAGACCGCCCCGCGTCGCGCGGTATATATGATGAGGAAATGCCGTGCTGTGACGATTGGATGCTACCGCCGCCGTCCGCGGGGGCAAAACACTATACAGGTAATGGGGGGGGTAGGTACTTTTAGGTAGTTCTGCTCTCCGTCAGCGTTTCGCATAATTTCACTATGGCACAGAGCGCAGGGGCTGTCAATATGACTTGCCCGCCCACGGCGGCTTACGAGACGTTGTTCCGCCCCGCGCTCTCTTACTGCCCCAACAGCGCGGCGAGCGTGTCCGCGCCGGGAACGCCGCCGCTGCCGCTGTCGAACGTGACGCGCAGGGGGCGGGCGGCGCAGATGATGACGCGCGTGGCGAGCGCGGCGGCTTCGTGCAGGTCGTGGGTGACGAGCAGCACGGTCTTCGGCTCGCGGCGCAGGCAGTCTTTGAGCAGGGCAATGAGCGCGGTTTTGCCGTGCGCGTCCTGCGAGCGGAACGCTTCGTCCAGCAGCAGCACGTCGGCGGGAACGGCGAGCGCGCGGGCAAGGGCGACGCGCTGCCGCTCGCCGCCGCTCAAGTCGCGCGGAAAGGCGGAAAGGCGGTCGCCCAAGCCGACCTGTTGCAGGAACGTCGCCGCCCGTTCTGCTGCCTGTGCGCGCGGCATCGTCCGCTCAAGCGGCAGCGCGACGTTCCGCAGCAGCGTGCAGCCTTCCAGCAGGCGCGGCTCTTGGAAGGCGTATGAGACGCGCCCCGCATGGGCGGCAATGTGGTTGAGCAGGGTCGTCTTGCCCGCCCCGCTCGGCGCGAGCAGGGCAAGCACCGCGCCCGCGTCCACGTCGAGCGAAAAATCGGCAAGCACCGGCGTGCCGCCGTAAGCAACGGAAAGCCCCCGCACGGAGACGGCCTGCGCCTCGGTCTGCACGGGCGCACTATCCCCCGGTGGCTGTATTGGCGGCGCATAGCTTCCAGCCGGTTCTCGAAACCACCGAGTCTCGCGAAACCGCCGCACGGCACGGAATGCCCGCGCGACCTGCCGTCCCGCCGCCTCGGTCAGCACGCCGAGCAGCACCAGCACGACGGAGAGGGCAAGCACGTCGGCGGTCTCAAGGTGCGCCTGCGCGGTCTGCATGAGCGTCCCGAGCGCGCGGCGCGGCACGCTCAGGACTTCGCCCGCCGCCACTACTTTCCAAATCATGCCGAACGAGGCGCGCGCGCCCGACGCAAAGAACGGCAGCACCGCCTCCGCGTAGATGTGGCGGGCAACGTGGAAGCGCGTCAGGCGGAACACCCGCGCCATGGCGAGCAGTTTGTCGTCGCGCTGCGCCACGCCGGTGGCGACCGATGTCACCATGAGCGGGAACGCCATCAGCACGGCGCAGAACACGGGAACCTCGTCCGTGCCGAGCCAAAAGAGCGCGAGCAGAATAAAGGAAACGACGGGCGTGGAGCGGATGACCGCAAGCGGGAACGAGGCGAACGCGGCGGCACGGCGGCTCATGCCGCACAGCACGCCAAGCGCGCTTCCCGCGCACAGCACGATGACGGCGCTTTTGAGCGCGCGCAGGGCAGTCGCCGCAAGATGCCGCCAAAAATCCGCCGTCCGCGCGAGCGCACACAGCCGTTTTGCCACGGCAAGCGGCGCGGGCAGGATGAGCGGCGCGTCCACGGCGCGCGCGGCGATATGCCATGCCGCAAGCAGCGCGGCAAGGGAGAGCGTCCGCATGAGCCATTGCAATGCGTCCGTCTGTTTGCGCGGAACAGCCATTTAGCGGGAATAATAGAAGCCGTCGTCGGGAAGCGCGCCGCCCACGGCTTGCGGCACGGTACGCAGATACACGCGCAACAGCCGCTCGATGTCCGCGCGGGCGGCGCGCGCGTCCTGCCAGGTATATGCCGCGTTCGGAATTGACCGCTCAACGACCGCCGCCGTCAGCCCGAGCGTGTGTTTTTGCGTCAGTTCTCCCGCCTCGCGCGGATGCGCGTTCGTCCACTCGACCGCCGTTTTGTACGCGGCGATGAAGGCATCCACCACGTCGGGATGCGCCGCCGTGTACGCCGCGTTCGCCACGAGCAGCGTCATGGGATACGTCGCGCCGCCCGTTGCCGCCGAATACGCTTCCTGCACGTCAAGCGCGCGGATGATGCCGCTCCCTTTCAACTGCGCGACGGTGGCGAACGGCTCGGGAACAAGCGCGTACTGCACTTTGCCCGCCGCAAGTGCGGCGGCAATGTCCGCGTTCGCAAGGGAAAAGTCGAGCCGCACCGCGTCCGCGCCGTCCCCGGCATTCACTCCCGCCGCGCCAAGCACATACCGAAACACGTATTCCGGGGTCGCGCCCTGCCCCGCACAGGCGACGGTCTTGCCGCGCAAGTCCGCAAGCGAACGGAACGCCGTATCCGTGGTCAGCAGGAAGAGGTTGCCGGTGCCGCACACGCCGAGCGCGACGAGCGCGCCCTTGTTCGCCACATAGACCTTGGCGGCGGCGTTCGCCGGCAGCACGCCGATATGCACTTCGCCTTTTATCAACTTGGGAAGTTCCTGCGTGGCGGTGGCAAGCACTTCAAAGCGGGCTGCCGTGCCGGGCAGCGCGGGTGCGTGTTCGTACAGATACGCCACGGGAACGGAGGTCGGCCCGTTGAGCGTCGCCACCCGCAGCACGTCGCCGTTCTTTTCTTCCGCGCAGAGCGTTGCCGCAAGCAGACAGACAAAGGCGATTAAAAACTGTTTCATACGCACCTCGAAATCACCGCAGGAAGAAACGTTGTGCGGTTTGGTCATTTCGAGAACCTCAATGACCGTACTACAAAAATTCCCGCGCAAAACGCGGGAATGTCGAATGCCAGTCGTCTATGCCTCGCAGATTGCCGCGAAACTGTCCGCCTTGAGCGACGCGCCGCCAATCAAGCCGCCGTCGATGTCCTCCTGCGCGAGCAGTTCCTTCGCGTTCTCCGGCTTCATCGACCCGCCGTACTGGATGATGATGCCGTCCGCCGCCTTTCTGCCGTACAGTTTGGCGATGTGGTCGCGGCAGAAGCGGTGGATTGCCTGCGCGTCCGCCGGGGTCGCCGTCTTGCCCGTGCCGATTGCCCAGACCGGCTCGTAGGCAATCGTCACGTGCGCAAGCTGCTCCTCGCTCACGCCCGCAAGCCCCGCCGAAAGCTGGAAGGCGCAGACCTGCTCCGCCTCGCCCGCCTCGCGCTCGGAAAGCAGCTCGCCGATGCACAGCACCACGTCCAGCCCGTCGGCGAGCGCGCGCCGCACTTTCCGGTTAATCAGCTCGTCGCTCTCGCCAATCTCGTGGCGGCGCTCGGAGTGGCCGAGAATGACGGTCGAAACGCCCAGGTCCTTGAGCATCGCCGTGGAGACCTCGCCCGTGTGCGCGCCGTTCCCCGTTGCCGCCACGTCCTGCGCGCCGAGCAGGATATTGCTGCCTTTCACGACCGCGCCCACCGCGTCAAGATAGACGAAGGGAACGCCAATCATGAATTTCCCGCTCTTGCCTTTCAGCCGCTCAACCAGCGCCTTGGCGAGCGCAAGCGCGTCCGCCTTGTTCGTGTTCATCTTCCAGTTGCCGGCAATGTATGTTGTCCGTGCCATAAAAACCGCCTTGTTCGCAGAATTGCGCCGCCCGCACGGGGCGGCGTGTGCTTATTTCGTCGCCAAAATGGCGATGCCGGGGAGCGTCTTGCCCTCCAGGAATTCGAGGGACGCGCCGCCGCCCGTGGAGACGTGGCTCATCTTGTCCGCCAGCTTGAACTTGTTGACCGCCGCAACGGAATCGCCGCCGCCCACGACCGTCATCGCGCCATTGCCCGTCGCCTCGGCGACCAGCTTCGCCACCGTCTCGGTGCCTTTCGCGAAAGCGTCGAACTCGAACACGCCCACCGGGCCGTTCCACACGATTGACTTGGCGGTGGAGATGACCTTCTTGTACTCGTCGATGGTCTTTGGCCCCACGTCCATCGCCATGAGGTCGGCGGGAATGTCGATGCCGTCAACGGCGACGGGCTTCGCGTCCGCGCTGAACTCCGCCGCGCACACGTGGTCAACCGGCAGGAGAATCTGCACGCCCTTCGCCTGCGCGTCGGCGAGCAGTTTCTTCGCGGTGTCGATGAAATCGTCCTCCACGAGCGATTTTCCCACGCCGTGCCCCTGCGCCTTGAGGAAAGTGTACGCCATGCCGCCGCCGATGACGAGCGCGCTCGCGTTCTTCAGCAGCGACTCAAGGACGGCGATTTTTGAGGAGACTTTCGCGCCGCCGATAATCGCCACCTGCGGCTTGGGCGGGTTGCTCACCATCGGCTCGATGTACTTCACTTCTTTCTCCATGAGGAAGCCGCCCACCGGCTCGGCCTGCATGAATTTGGCAATCGTCGCCGTGGACGCCTGGTCGCGGTGCGCCGTGCCGAAGGCGTCGTTCACGAAAATATCGCCGTAGGTGGCAAGTTCTTTCGCCATCGTCTCGCGCGCCGCGTCGTCCTTGCTCGTCTCCTCCTTGTGGAAGCGCACGTTCTCCAGCATGGCGACCGCGCCGTCGGGCAGCGCGTCAATCGCCGCCTTCTGTCCGAGCGCGTCGGGCAGGAACGTAACGGGCGTTCCCAGTTTTTTCGCGAAGTATTCCACCACGGGCTTCATGCGGTTCTTTCCGTTGATGAAGGCCTCCTTGTCGGCATCCGTCCAGGTCTTTCCGGCCTTCTCCGCCTTTTCCTGCGCTTTCTTCACGTCCTTGTTCGGGTCGCCGAGGTGGCTCATCAGGACGAGGCTGCGCGGCTTCTGCTCCAAAATGTACTGAATCGTCGGGAGCGCCGCCGTGATGCGCGTGTCGTCCTGCACCACGCCGTCCTTCATCGGCACGTTGAAGTCCACGCGCATGATGATGCGCTTGCCTTTCAAATCCACGTCTTTCACGGTCTTAATCATCAGATTCCTCCAAAAAAATGCAAGTGCTTCTATTGTAATTAAAACGGCGGGCAAAGTAAAGGGGAAAAGCCTTTCCCCTCGCTCGCACTGCGTCGCTCGCTCCCCTAAGACCCCCCGCGCCTTGCAAACGGGGCACAAACGCAGTACAATGGTTGC
>JAFLSP010000009.1:6282-23995 GCA_022510885.1 Treponema sp.
CCCCTAAGACCCCCCGCGCCTTGCAAACGGGGCACAAACGCAGTACAATGGTTGCCATGAAAACGGAACTCATCAAAGACATACTGACTTCGCAGCCGGACGGACGCACGGTGACGGTGTGCGGCTGGGTGCGCACCATGCGCGACTCGAAGAACCTCGTGTTCATTCAGGTGAACGACGGCTCGTGCTTCGCGTCCATACAGCTCACGCACGACCGCACAAGCCCCGCGCCGGGAGCGGACGCCGCCGCGATTGAGCAGTCGCTCGCAAACGTGACGACCGGCGCGAGCGTGCGCGCCACGGGCAAGCTGATTGCCTCGCCCGCGAGCGGCCAGTCCGTGGAGGTCACGCTTGAGACGCTCGCCGTGCTTGGCGCGTGTCCCACCGACTCCTACCCGCTGCAAAAGAAGGCGACCTCCATGGAATTCCTGCGCGAGAACGCCCACCTGCGCGCGCGCACCAACACCTTCGGCGCGGTGTTCCGCATGAGGAGCCAGCTCGCGTTCGCGCTGCACACCTTTTTTCAGGAGCGCGGTTTCTTCTATATCAACACGCCGGAAATCACCTGCTCCGACTGCGAGGGCGCGGGCGAGATGTTCCAGGTCACCACGCTCAGCATGGAGAAGCTCGCGCGGCTCGCCGTGGAGAAAGGCGCGGCCGGCATGAAGGCGGACGACGCGGAGAAGCTCGTCAACTACGGCAAGGACTTTTTCGGCAAGAAGGCGAGCCTCACCGTCTCCGGGCAGCTTGAGGCGGAGACGCTCGCCACCGCGCTCGGGCGCGTCTACACCTTCGGCCCGACCTTCCGCGCGGAGAACTCGAACACCACGCGCCACCTGGCGGAATTCTGGATGTGCGAGCCGGAGATGGCCTTCTTCGACCTTGAGGACGACATGGACATCCAGGAGGAATTCGTCAAGTACCTGCTGAACTGGGCGCTCACCAAGTGCGCCGCGGACATGGCGTTCTTCGACAAGCGCATCCAGCCGGGCGTGATTGAAACCCTGCGCCACGTGGTGGAGACGCCGTTCCGCCGCGTCAGCTACACCGAGGCAATCGAGGCGCTGGAGAAGCGCGCGGACGAGTTCGCGTTCAAGCCGTACTGGGGCTGCGACCTCCAGACGGAGCACGAGCGCTGCCTGACCGAAAAAATCTTCAAGTGCCCGGTGATGGTCTACAACTACCCCAAGGAAATCAAGGCGTTCTACATGAAGCTCAACGACGACGGAAAGACCGTCAAGGCGGTGGACGTGCTCGTGCCGGGGCTGGGCGAAATCATCGGCGGCTCGGAGCGCGAGGAAAACCACGACAAACTGCTCGCGCGCATCAACGAGCTGGGGTTGAACCCCGCGGACTATGACTGGTACCTCGACCTGCGCAAATTCGGCACGGTGCCGCACTCAGGCTTCGGCCTCGGCTTCGAGCGGCTCCTGCTCTACGTGACCGGAATGGCGAACATCCGCGACGTGATTCCCTACCCGCGCGCGCCGAAGCTGGCGGATTTTTAGGCGGCTCTCCACGGCGGCAATCGCGTCGTCGGGGGTGCTTGCCCCCGCCGTGATGCCGACCGCCGCCAAAGCGTAGAAATCTTCGGGAATCTCGTCCGCCGTCTCGATGAGCGCGGCGTGCGCGCAGTGCTTCTGCGCCGTGGCGAACAGGCGGTTCGTGTTGGAGCTGTTCCTGCCGCCAATCACGATAACGCCATCAACGTGTGCGCACAGGCGGATGAGCGCGTCCTGCCGCTCATGCGTGGCAGGGCAAATCGTATTACATATTTCGAGCGCGGGCAGTTTTTCAGCAAGCGCGGCGCAGATTGCCTCCCACGCCTTTATACTGAACGTCGTCTGGCTCAGCAGTACGGCGCGCTCGGGAACGCCCTCCACGAAAAGGCTCTCCGCCTCGTCCGCGCTCCGTATCAGGCGGAAATCGCAGCGCAATCCGTTCGCGCGCGCCGCCTCTTCCGCGCAGCCCTGTACGCCCACCACTTCCCCGTGATTCCTGTCGCCGGCGAACACAATCGTATATCCCTTTGCCGCAAAATCCGCCGCCCGCCTCTGGCTCTGCGTCACGAGCGGGCAGGTCGCGTCTATCACCGCGTCCGTCCGTTCCCGCAGCGCGCGCTCAAGCGCCGGGGAAACGCCGTGCGCGCGGATAATCGCCGTGTCGTCCTTTGTGAGCGTCCCGATTGCGGACGGCTCCAGCACGCGCAGACCGCGCGCGGCAAGCCCGTCAAGCACGACGGGATTGTGGATGAGCGGACCGAGCGTGTACACCGTGCCGCCCGCGTTCTCGGACAAGGCCCGCTCCGCGGCAGCCACGGCACGGCGCACCCCGCCGCAGAATCCCAGCACGTCAGCACGAATGATTCTCATCGCCACCCCATAAAAAAGGCGGAAAAGTCGCCTTTCCCGCCGTCAGAAAAACCGCACCCTGCGTCACGCCTGGAACTGCACGATGTTGTTCGCCTTGGAAGTCGTCAGCCCCTTGTTCTCGTAGTTGCGCCGCACGAGCGAGATGAACGCGCCCGCAATGAAGATTGACGAGTACGCGCCGCTCAGCAGACCCACAATCAGCGCGAGCGCGAAGTCGTGAATCGTGCCCGTCGTAAAGACGAACAGCGACACGACCGCGAACAGCGTGGTCAGCGTGGTGATGATTGAACGGCTCAGCGTCTCCGAGAGCGAAATGTTGAGGATGTCCGTAAAATTGCTCGTCTCGATGCTCTTCATGTTGTGGCGCACACGGTCAAGGATGACGACCGTCGCGTTAATCGAATAGCCGATAATCGTCAGGATTGCCGCCAGCGTCGTCGTGCTGAATTCCATCTGGCTCCAGCTGATGAACGTAATCATGATGAGCGCGTCGTGGACGATGGCGATGACCGCCGCAAGCGCGAAATCCCAATGGAAGCGGATGGTCGAATACAGCCAAATCAGCACGAGCGTCAGCAGCACCAGCACGACCGAGTCGCGAATCAGCGTCCGGCTGAACTGCGCGCCGATGAAGTCAGACTTGACGATGGCAACCTTGTCCGCGCCGAAGGCGGCAGTCAGCGCGGCGTTCGTCTTTTCCTGCACCGCCTGCTGCGTGTCGCCCTCCGCAACGCCCAGGCGAATCTGATAGCTCGCGTCCTTGCCGCTGCCGAGCGTCTTCACGTCCGCGCCCTCTATGCCCGCAAGCGCCGCGCGCACGTCGTCCGCGTTCACGTTCACGCTGTCGTCCGCCGCATGAATGCGCAGCGGCGTCGCGCCCAGCGTGGTGGAGACCGCGGAATTCACGAACAGCCCGTCGCCCGACGCGACCGTTCCGTCCAACACATTCACGCCAATATTCTCAACCTCGCTGATACTCCGCGCAAGGTCGGCGACCGTCGGGTTATCCGCGTAACGCAACGTGACCGTGCGGTTTTCCGCACCCACGCCCGAGACAACCAAGTCAAGCCCCGTCTCGGACGGGTCAACCGTAATAGTCGCACTTCCGTTGTACGTCAGCTCAAGCACCGTGGGGTCAATGCGGAATTCCTCAATCATACCGGGCTTAAAGTCAAGGCCAAAGTTGATGCCGCGCGTCGCCACTGAGATAATGCCGCTCACAATCAGCGCGAGGCTCAAAATGACCGCGCATACAAAAAATCTGCTGAAACGTATTACTTTCTTCATTTATTTTACCCTCCAGCTGATGCTCACGTTCTTCTTGCCGATGACATCAGTCTGAAAATCGAACATCAGACGGGAAACGACGAGCGCGGTAAAGACCGACGACACCACGCCGATTGCCAAACTGACCGCGAAGCCTTGGATTGACCCCGTGCCAAGCTGCGACAGGAATATCGCCGCAATGAAGGTCGTGATGTTGGAGTCAAGAATTGCCCACAGCGCGTTGTCAAAGCCCGCCGCAATCGCCGCCGCACGGCTCTTGCCCGCACGGAGTTCCTCTTTGATACGCTCAAAAATGATGACGTTCGCGTCAACCGACATGCCGACCGTCAGAATCATACCGGCAATTGAAGAAAGCGTGAGCGTCAGGTTGAACGCGCTCAGGATGGCGAACACAATATACATATTCAGCACCTGCGCCACCACCGCATTAAAGCCCGCACCCAAATAGTACAGCAACATGAAGACAAGGACAGCGACAAGACCGACGCACAACGCCCGCATACCCTGCCGAATTGCCTGGTCGCCCAAAGACGCGCCGATGACCTGCTGGCTTTCCACCTCAAGCGGCACAGAAAGCCACGCCGTCTGCAAGACTTTCTGAATGTTCTGCGCTTCCTCCAGGCCGAAGCCGCTGATGGCGACCTGCCCCGTCGTAATCGGCTCGTTGATGTTCGCGTAGGACTTTATCTTGTCGTCGCTCACGATTGCCATTGAGTCGTTCACGTGCGCACTCGTAAAATTGCCAAAAATCTCCGCGCCGGAAAGCGGCTCGCCGTTGCGCTCCGTGGAGAGCGAGAACGTCACCTGCGGCTGATTGGTGATATTGTTTGCCGTCACCTGCGCCGACTTGATATATTTTCCGTCAAGCGCCGGTTCTTTTTTGAGCACCAAGTAGCCCACGCGCTCGTCAAGCCCATACTCGTCTTTCTGATACACCCCCATCACCATGCAGTCGTCGGGAATGATTGTCGGGTCGAGCAAATTGCCGTCCGCGCTGAACGTGCTCGCGGCGTGGCTGCGGTAATACTCGTTGAACGCATTGGTCGCCTCGCGGTCAACAAGGTGAAAATTCAAGATGCCCTTGCCCATGATGAGCGTGTTCACGCTCTCGCCGTCCGCCGCGCCCGGAATCTCAATGTAGATGCGGTCTTCGCCCTGCTGACGGATGACCGGCGAGGTCAGGCCGAATTTGTCGATGCGGCTCGTGAGCGTCTCAATCGCCTGCGCCATCGCCTCGCGCTTGAACGCAGCGGGGTCGGCTATCGCCGCGTTTGAATCCGACTGCGCCGCAAGCGCCGCGTCCAAATCCGCCCGCACGATGATGTTCATGCCGCCGCTCAAATCCAAAC
This sequence comes from Treponema sp., assembly GCA_022510885.1. Classification (GTDB taxonomy): domain Bacteria; phylum Spirochaetota; class Spirochaetia; order Treponematales; family Treponemataceae; genus Treponema_D. Next base: position 11,291 of record JAFLSP010000009.1, read on the forward strand.
CAAGTTTGACGGAATTCGTGTAGCGGTTCTTCGCTTTCAGAATCTTGTCGCGGTAGTCCGCCTCAATGACCGCAAGCAGCTCGCTCTCGCTGCCGAACGCGCCCATCACGGCAGAAACCGTCATCGGCACAGGGACTTTCTTTTCCGCGAGCTTATAGCTGCGCTCAGCGGCTTTCACCACATAGCCGTATGACGGGTCGAGCACGGCGTCCGCATGCTCATTAGCAAGTCTTTTCAGCGCGTTTACGTCCGCGCTCGCCTGCACCGTCGCATAATCCTTGATTTTCTCCAGCGAGCCGAGCGCGAGCGTCTGCTCGTCCTTGGGAGTGCGCACGTACCAGCTGATTGACGGCCACAGGAACCAGAAGCAGACGGCAAGCACGGCAATGATGATGGCAAAACGGGTCCGCTTATTCATGTGATTCCCCTTGCGCCGCCGGCTCTTCTGCCACAGGCGCGTCAGCGGGTTCTTTTGCCGCATCGTTCTTTTCCGCCTGCTGCGCTTTCTCGGATTTTTTCGCCGACTTCACGTCCGCCGGACGGTCGGTGACGACGGAGGCGATGGCAGAACGATTGAATTCAATCTTCGTGCTGTCATCGACCTTGACGATGACCGTCTTCTCCTTCGTCTGATGCACCACGCCGTGAATGCCGCCGATGGTGATTACCTTGTCGCCCTTTTTGAGCGCGGCAATCATTTTTTCGGTCTCTTTCTGTTTTTTGTTCTGAGGCCGAATGATGAACAGATAGAAGATTCCGATTATCAGCACAAAGGGAAGCACCGTCATCAGAAAATTACCCTGCGCAGGTGTTCCCGCCTGAAGAAATGGGACAAAAGACATTTCGCATCCTTCCTTACATACAATAGTGAAAATTAGAGTATCACCACCATAGCACGTTATCGGCGCGCGCGTCAAGACAGACGCTAGCGAGAGAGCAGTGCCGTCAGCTCGCGGTCAAGCGCGAGCAGATGCTCGTCGGTGGGGCTGAGCGCGACGACCTGCTTGAGATAATACTGCGCCTTACGGTACTCGCGCTTGCCGTAGTAAATTTCGTACAGCCGCATAAGGGAATCCTTGTTGCGCGGGTTCGACGTGAGACTGGAGCGCAAATCGTTCAAAACCGCCTCCTCTCCCTGCGAGATGAAACTGCGCTCATAATACAAAAAACTTTTTACCGACGTACTCGCAGATGGCAACTGCTGGGCGATAAGACGCGACGCTTCCTGCTTGCGCCCCGTAGCGACCAACACGTGAATGTACGACTGCAAAACCGCCTCGTCGTTCGGATGCTCGTCATACAGCTTTGAGGCAAGCCGCCACGCCTCATCCGCATGGTTTGCCAGCAGACAGACGGCGATGTGCGTGTGTATCGCGCCGCTGGGAACGTCCGGCAGCGCCATGAGCGCAGAACTGGCTTTGTAGGCGTCGGCATAACGGCGTTCGTTCTGCAACTGCGTAATCTGAATGGTAAGCGCGGCAACGTTGCCCGCATCCGCCGCAAGCACCTGCGCGGCAAGTTCGCTCGCGCTTTTCCCGCCGATGCGCTGTCCCGTCTGCGCGGCAAGCTCCGCTGCCGCAAGCACTATGTCGGCATCGTTCGGGTAGAGTTGCAAAGCGCGCTCCACCGTCGCACTGGCGGCAGTCGCGTTGCGATTCCAGTCCTTTTGCAAGGTCGCGCGCAGCAGCAGATAGTCGCGGGCAGTCGAGTCGGTGCGGGCATACACGTCGAGCAGCGACGCGGCCTTGATGTAGTCGCCCTTGAGCACCAAGATTTTCGCGCGGAAGAGGACGTAGGCGGCGTTGTCGTTTTCCTGCTGCAAGACACGAGCCACATATTGTTCCGCCGCGTCCAAATCGCCCACCGCAAACGCGGATTCTGCGGCAAGTTTGAGCACGTCCGTGTTCGAGCCGTTCTGCTGCAATATTTTCTTTGCCAGTTCGAGCGTCGCCGGCGCATCGCCCGTCTGGAACGTAACCTGCGCAAGCGCGAGCGACGCTTCATAGCACTGCGGCGCAAGGCTCACCACTTTTGAAAATCGCTCTGCCGCCTCAGAAAATCGTTCAGTTCTTCGGTAAAGCACGCCCAAAAGATAGTTCGCCAACACGGAATCGGCGCGGTCACGCAACGCACTTGTCAAATCCGCCTGCGCACGCGCATAATAATCGCTCCGCGAGTGCGACGTAATCAATACGAGCGAGGGCAGCACTTTCGCCAAAAAATCAGCATTCCCCGTGGCCGTGTCGTACACGCCGTCGCGGGCAGAAGCAATCGCGCCCGTGTATGCGTTGACTATGCTCGTCTCGGGAATAGCGACGCGCCCCGCCTCGGCCGGCCACACAATCTGAAGCACAGATGCCGCCACGAACAACAGCACCTGCTCCGCCTCGTCACGCGGATTTCTCAACTGCGTGACTGCCGTCTTGAGCGAATCAGGCGAGCCGATTTCCACATTCGCCAAAATCTGCGGCGCGACAAAACCGAAATAGGAACGGGCAACGCGCTCGGGCACGGCAATAGAGACCGCGTCCGCCTCGTTTGGCTCGTAAGATTCCTCCTGCCCTGCGGCCGCCACGGACGTTGACCCGCACGCAACAGAAAACAGCGCGGCGGCACAACAGCCCACGAAAATGAGCCGCCTCATTCGTCGATTACCCCGTCATCCGCAAGGTCTGCGTCCACCTCGTAGGGGAAATGATTACCGGGAGTCTGCTGATACAAAAACAACCCGATAAGGAACGCGCCTACGCCCATCAAAAAGAACGGCCACGAACGGCTCACGAATTCACGGAACGACATGGCGATGACATCAAGCGAAAAAAGCAGAAAAAACGCCCCGAGCAGAACCAACACCACGCTCGGGAACAGATACGCGCCGCGCACCCGGCGGTGACGGAACAGCCCCGTCAAAAACAGGCAGACACCGCACAGCACCACGCCGCACGGCCACAGTTGCGTCCACCCATGCGAAAGAATCCCCGACGTGACGAACAGATACAGGCTCGATGCCAAACACAAATACAGCCCAAAGAAAAACAGCGGCGCGTGGCGGTACGTGACCAAAGAAACGTAGAAGCACAGCGCGCCGAACAAAATCAGACAGATATTGACGAACGGCGCGACATTCCCCACGCCGGCAAAGGGATGCAAGAGCAGAAAAAATCCCATGAACACGCAGACAACGCCTACTGCGAGCAAAACGTTCAGAATCGGAACGGTGAATTTTTTCATACAATCCCCAGGCAACAGACCGAAAGAAACAGCGCGTATTTCCGCCATTATCCTTACTTTATTTAATCATATCGAATCTACATCGAAAAGTCTATTGAAAAATGCCGCCGATTTTATTACAGTTGCGGTATGGCTTTCAAAATCCGTCATCTTATTGTCCTTGCCATCGCGTTGCTCGTCTGTGCGTGCCGAAACGGCCGCGAAGCCCAACAAGAACACTCGCAGCAACTGGTCGCATTGCTCGCGGATAAGACGCTGTCCGAGCAGTCGCGCTACGCCGTCATCAACCGCATTGCGCATATTCACTACGCCGAAAAAGACTACACGCGCATGATTCTCTTCCTGACCGACTGGGTGGAAAACAACCCCGCCGACAAGTATGATTCCTACTGGCTGCTGATGGTCGCGCAGGCGTATCTTGAACAGGAAGCCGAGCCAATCGCCGAATACTACTTTGAGCGTATCCTCAAAAACTACCCCGACCTACTCGTGCAGGGAAAATCCATTCATCTTTCATGCCTGCAACAACTGATTAAAATTACCCGCACGCCCGCAAACCGCATTGCGTATTATAACGAATTAGTCAGCCGCTTTCCGTCCGACGTGAACGCCACCGAAATGTACGTGCGGCTCGCGCAGGAATACGAAAAAGAGGGCGAATGGAACCAAGTCCTGCGCTCTTACGCGCAGTTTTTGGAACAGCCCGACGCTTCTACCATTCAGATTGCAGGCATCCCCGACGCCTACACCACCGCACGCCAAATGGTCGATTTCGCCAAGTCGCCCAAGGACTGGACGTTTGAAAGCCTTGATGCGCTCGAAACTGCCGTCAAGAATGCCATCAACAACTACGATGCGCGCACGCTTGACCGCTACCGCTCCAAAGTCAACTTCTTCGCCATGAGCTGGCGCGCGAACGAATCCGACGCAAACGCACTCGAATATTTTTCCATGCGCAACTTCATGCGCGGCAACCGCATTCGCTACGACGCAAAGCTGGACGATTCGTCCAACTCCAACGAAGCCTACCTCAAGACGCGGGGGTGGAGTCAGTACATCAGCGTGTGGTACCTCTACTTCCGCAAAGTCAACTTCCCCGTAGACCCCGACATCCACGGCCGCTGGGAATGGGCGGGCATTTACTACGGCGAAAAACTCTAGGCAAAAAACGCTTTTCCCAGCCCTTCTCGAAAGATTGCCGTCCTCAAAAAGCCCTGCCATTTTTCCGATACTCACGGTATGAGGATTCGTTTTCTCTTTCTCTGTACCATGATTTTCTCTATCCTTGCCGCAAGCGCGGAAAATCTGGTAGCGGCGACGAAACCTGTCGCAACTACACCAAAACCTGCCCCCATCACGCACGTAGGGGGCATCGCCGTGCCGAATCAAGCGTATGCGCAGAGCATGATTCAGAAATACATCCGCGCCTACACCAACACAGAATTCGCAAAACAATCATTGGTGCAGATATTGGACGACGGCGAGCTGTACCGACTCTACATTCGGCAGGAATTGAAAAAGCGGCAGATGCCCGCCGCGCTCGAATATCTGCCCGTAGTGGAAAGCGAGTACAAAGCGCGCGCCACCTCACACAGCGGCGCGCGCGGTTTGTGGCAATTTATGGAAAACAGCATCGCGCCGTTCATGAAAAAGGACGAATGGATTGACGAGCGGCTCGACCCGTGGAAAAGCACTGATGCCGCGCTCAGCAAATTGCAGGACAATTATCGGATGTTCGGCGACTGGGCGATTGCGATTGCCGCCTACAACTGCGGCGCGGGCGCAATGCAGCGCATTCTCGCCCAGTCGCCGCAGAAATCCTTCTGGTATCTTGCGGAAAAAGGATTGTTGCGCGACCAGTCGGTGCAATACGTGCCTAAATTCCTCGCAATCAGCGAACTTTCCGAACACGGCGCAAAGTATGGCATCCAGCTTCCCGAAATCACCACGAGCACGCGCTTTGCTGAATTCGACTATGTGACAGTCAAAGGGCAAGTCTCCTTGGAGCGCATCGCCTCCGAACTGCGCCTCGACTACGACACGCTCTCGCAACTCAACCGCGCGCTCGTCAAGTCGTGCACGCCGCCCGCCACCGAATACGCCGTCCGCCTGCCCGCCGGCATGGAACGCGCCGCCACAGTCGCCCTGCACGCAATTGCCGTCTCGCACACGGTCGCAAAAGGCGAGACCTTGTTCGCCCTGTCGCGACTGTACGGTTGCTCGGTGGACGACATCTGCACGGCAAACGACATACGCCGAAACGACGTGCTTGCAGTGGGGAAAGTTCTTTACATTCCCGCAAAATATGCCGAAACATAAACGAATACGTCCGCACGTTTCTCGGCATCGCCCCGTGCAGTATCAGTATATGGGAGTTTTCCTCTGATGAAACTGGCTCATGCAAAAAAGACAATCGCCCACGCGCTCGCCCTTTCGGCGCTCATGACGGCCGCCGCCGCCCCGACGACGATTGCGTCAGAAAGCAGCATCGACTGGACGAAAGGCACGTTCTCGTCAGCAGTGACGCTCGACATGGAGAAAGCGGGGATAAAAATGCCGTCGGGAAAGAACGCCGCCGTCACCCGCATCGAGACGGAATTGCCTGCGCTCATCAAAGACCCGTTGCTGTCGCTGTACGTCAACTCCTGGCAGCAGCTGGGCGACCTGGTACTCTCCGACTACATCGAACTTGAGCAAGTCACCGACATCATTGACGCGGGAAAGCGCACGCCGGGCGTGTTCACGGACGGCGGGTCACTTCTGCGCGCCAACCACACGATTCAGCTCACCGCGATTTCCGACCCGCTGATTCGCCACCACTACCCCTATAAAAACGCCAAACCGATTGAGGACGTAGCGAGCCGCGCCTACAGCGGTATCATCATCGACGCGCGCGGGACGCTGCCCGTGCAGGGCGAATTCATCTCGGACGACGTGTACCCGTGCTTCTTCCCGCAGGTGTGGGACGACCGCATGAACCTGATTTATGAGCGCAACATGGGCGACCCCGACCTTGAGCGCGAGCAGCAGATGGTGCTTTATCACTGGTCAGACAACGAAAGCCTCTACCAGGACCGCATCGGCACCGACCCCTTGCACATCCACGCGCGCAAAGTCTACGGCAGGTTCCGCACCGACCCCGTCATCTCGCGCAACGACGCACTCAAAATCCTCGCCGTCCCTGAAAACCTTGAGCTGCTGCGGCAGGGAAAAGTCGTCATTCTGCTCGACAAGGACAAACTGATTCACCCGGTCGCCGTGCCGCTCAGGGATGAGGCATACTACACCGTCTACCGCGAGGTGAAGCAGCGTTTCTCCAACAACGAGGATGACCCCATTATCATCGATTCCGTCGCCGGACTGCAATTCCTGTATGATTTGAAATTCGTCGCCGACAGCGCGGAACTGCTGCAAAGCGAACTGCCCAAACTGCAACGGCTCGCGGAGGAACTCAAGCGCGTGAACGCCGACGATGCCTACACGATTCTGGTGGAAGGACATACCGCCGACGTGAACAAGCCCGAAGGACAGATGCAACTTTCAATAGAACGTTCGCAGACGATTATCAACGTGCTCGTGCAGAACGGCCTGCCGCGCTCGATTTTCTCATTCCGCGGATACGGCGGCACCGAGCCGATTGCCCCGAACGACACGCCCGAAGGCAGGGCACTCAACCGCCGCGTCGTTATCACCGCGCGCCCCAAGGCGACCTACATTCAGCGGCAGTAATCACCCGAGCATTTTCGCAAGCAAGCATACGCCCTCAACCATCGCCTCGTGCTCGTGCGGGGCGATGCGCGCGGCAAGCGTCTCGGGCGTGTCGTCGGCAAGCACCGGCACTTTCTTCTGCACGAGGATTCTCCCCGTGTCGCAGCCCTCGTCCACCAAGTGAACCGTGCAGCCGCTTTCCGCCTCGTGCGCGGCAAGCACCGCCTCATGCACGAAATGCCCCCACATGCCCACGCCGCCGAATTTCGGCAACAGCGCGGGGTGCAGATTGACGATACGCCCGCCGTACTCACTGATAATCCTGCCCGCAAGCACGGTGAGCCAGCCCGCAAGCACGATGGCATCCGCGCCGGCCTCTTTTGCGGCGGCAAGCGCCGCGTCGGAAACGGCAACGCGCTTTTCGTCCTTGTCCGCAGCCCGCGCCCGCTCCGCGCCGAGCACGGCAACCGGCGAGACAACCCGCGTCGCAATGCCTGCGTTCCGCGCGCGCTCAAGCGCGAACGCCTTTTTGGTGTCCGCAACCACCACGCAGATATGGTAGGGGCAGTCCGTATGCGCCTTCTCGTAGTCAATCAGTGCCTGTAGGTTCGTGCCGCCCCCGCTGACAAAGACCGCTATGTTCATCAGTCCTCCAAGCGGGTCGCCTCGCGGCTGCCCTTGAGGTCGCTTCCCAAGTCCCTGTCGCTCTCGTCCACGTAGCCGATTTTATAGGCTTTCAGGTCGGGGATACCCAGCGCACGGTGCACGTCCGTGGCGAAAGAGGACGCGCGCGCGTTGAAGTGCGCCACAATCGCGTCGGCCTTGTCCCGCGCCACGGCAAGCACGAAACCGATTCCCATGTTGAACGTCGCGTACACGTTGTCCGCGCCGCGCCGCACCAGCTCGTCAAAAATCGGCGGCACGTCCCAGCTGCCTTTCTTGATGACAGAAACCAACTGCGGCGCGCCCGCCGCGCGCTTGGGATACATCCGCGGCACGTTCTCGTAGAATCCGCCGCCCGTGATATGCACCATGCCGTGAATCGCCGTGCCGAAGGTCTTGAGCGCGTCCATGACGGGGCGCACGTAAATGCGCGTAGGGGTCAGCAGCACGTCGCCCATCGTCTTGCCGCCGAACGGCTCGTCAAAATCCGTGACGAGCCTGCGGATGAGCGAGTAGCCGTTCGAATGCGGCCCGGTGGAGGACAGCCCGACAAGCACGTCGCCTTTTGCAATACGCGCGCCCGTAATCATCTCGTCGCGCTCGCCGATTCCCACGCCGAAGCCCGCCAAATCGTACTTGCCTTTGTCGTAGAAGCCCGGCATCTCCGCCGTCTCGCCGCCGAGGAGCGCGCAGCCCGCGTCCACGCAGCCGTCCGCCACGCCCTTGACCAGCTGCCCCGCGACCTCCGCGTCCAGCTCGCCGCAGGCGACGTAATCGAGGAAGAAGAGCGTCTGCACGCCCGAGCACAGGATGTCGTTCACGCTCATCGCCACGCAGTCAATGCCCACCGTGTCGTATTTTTTGAGCCGGAACGCGATGTCGAGTTTCGTACCCACGCCGTCCGTGCCGCTGACCATGACGGGATGGCGGATGCCCTCCGGCACGGCGAACATGCCGTTGAAGCTGCCAAGCTCCGTGAGCAGGCCCGGAATCGCCGTCCGCTTTGCGTGCGCCTTGTATGCGTTGACCGCCTGGTAGCCTTCCTCAACGTCAACGCCGGAATCCTTGTAATCGATTTTCTGTGCCATGCTTGCCTCCTATCGCCTCGTGTTCGTGTCCTTGCTCGGCACGCTTATCGGATATTCGCCCGTGAAGCAGCCCCGGCAGAAGCCGTCCGCGGCGGGATTGCACTGCCGGCAGGCCGCAATCAGCCCTTCCCCGCTCAAAAAGGCAAGGCTGTCCGCACCAATCGCGGCGCAGATTTCCGCCGCGTCATGGTTCGCGCTGATGAGCTCGCCGCGCGTGGGCGTGTTGATGCCGAAGTAGCACGGGAATTTGACCGGCGGGCTTGAGATGCGGAAATGCACCTCGGTCGCGCCCGCCCGCCGCAGAATCTGCACCAGGCGGCGGCTCGTCGTGCCGCGCACGATGGAATCGTCAATCACAATCACGCGCTTTCCGCGCACGTCGCACGGCACGGCGTTCAGCTTGACGAAGACCATGTTCTCGCGCGCCTCCTGCGTGGGCGCGATGAAAGTGCGCCCGATGTACTTGTTCTTCACGATGCCCATCGCGTAGGGAACGCCGCTCGCCTTGGAGTAGCCCAGCGCCGCGCCCAGGCCGCTGTCGGGAACGCCGATAACCACGTCGGCGGGAACGGCACTCTCCCGCGCCAGCTGCATGCCCATGTTCATGCGCGCCTCGGTCACGGAAATGCCGTCAAGCACGCTGTCGGGACGCGAAAAGTAGACGTACTCGAACACGCAGGTGCGCTTGCTCGTGCGCTCGCCGAACTCAAAGCTCAGCACGCCGTCGTCGCTGATGATGACGATTTCGCCGGGATTGATGTCGCGCACGAAGGAGCCGTTCACTGCGTCAATCGCGCAGGACTCGCTCGCCAAAATCCAGCCGCCGTCCGTCCGCCCGAGGCACAGCGGACGGATGCCGTTGGGGTCGCGCGCCCCAATCAGCGAGTGCTCCGTCATCACGGCGAGCGCGAAACTGCCTTTTATCATCTGAATCGTGTCGGTCAGCGCGCGCTCAAGGCCTTTCTTGTACGACTTCGCAATCAGCTTGACGATGACCTCCGTGTCGCTCGTGGACTGGAACGTGCAGCCCGTCTCCTCAAGCATCTCGCGCAGCTGGTCATAGTTCACGAGCTGCCCGTTGTGCGCCACCGCAATCGTGCCGAGCCGCGAGCCCTGCACCATCGGCTGCGCGTTCTCAATCGTGCAGCTGCCGGCGGTGGCGTAGCGCACATGCCCGAGCGCAATCCGCCCCTGCAAATCGGCAAGGTGCTGCGGCTGGAATGCCTCCGCAACCGCGCCCATCGCCCGGTGCACACGTATCGTCCCGCCGTCGCTCACGGCGATGCCCGCGCTGTCCTGCCCGCGGTGCTGCAAGGCATACAGACCGTAGTAGGCTTTCTGCGCCGCGCTGAGCCCGTCAGCCGTCCGCGCGTCCTGCCCCGCCTGAAAGATGCCGAACACGCCGCACTCGTCGCGCCGTTTGCCGTCCGTCATAAATCTACGCCACGCCCGCCGTTCTGCTCCGCGTCGTCGGCGAGTTTTTTGCGGAACGCCACGAGTTTCTGCCTGATGTCGGGATATTTGACCGCAAGGATATGCAGCGCGAGGTAGGCGGCATTCTTCGCGTTGCCGATTCCCACCGTCGCCACGGGAATCTGCGGCGGCATCTGTACAATGGAAAGCAACGAGTCCAAGCCCGCAAGCCCGTTGCTCTTGCCCGGGGAGACGCACTCCAGCGGCACGCCGATGACAGGCAGCACCGTCTGCCCCGCAATCACGCCGGGAAGCGCCGCCGCAAGCCCCGCGCCCGCGATAATCACCTCGCAGCCGTCCGCCTCCACCTGCGCCACCGTCCTGGCAAGCAGCGCGCCCGCCCGGTGCGCCGAAATGATATACGCCTTGTAGTCCACGCCGAATTCGCGCAGCACGTCGGCGGCCTTTTTCATCGTCTCGCGGTCAGAACCCGACCCGAAAAAAATTGCGACTTTCATACGCCCCGCCTCACGCCACGAATGCCTTTTTCAGGAAGTCCAGGTCAAGCTCGGGATAGAGCACGTGCCTTGCAAGCAGTGCCGCGACGCGCCCGCGCGCCTCGTCCCTTGTCGCCTCGTCCAGCTCGATTTTGCCTTTCGCGGGCTTGCCGTCCTTCGTCACGCCCGGCCTCGTCCCCTTCAGCACGAAGTCGATGATTGCGGCGACCTCGCCCATCTCGTCCTCGGTGAAGCCGAGCGTCGTCAGCGCGGGCGTTCCCAGGCGCAGGCCGCTCGTCCACCAGGCACCGTTCTTGTCGTAGGGAAGCGCGTTCGCGTTTGCCGTCACGCCGCACGCGAACAGCGCCGCCTCCGCCTGCTTGCCCGTCAGCCCGTAGGACGTGATGTCGGCGAGCATCAGGTGGTTGTCCGTGCCGCCCGTCTGCAAGCGCACGCCCTTTTCCTGCAAGACCTTTGCCAGCGCCTGCGCGTTCTTCACCACGTTCTGCGCATAGGTCTGATAGGCGGGCGTGTTCGCTTCCCTGAGCGCGACCGCCTTTGCCGCCATCACGTGCGGGAGCGGACCGCCGAGCACCATCGGGCAGCCCTTGTTCACGTAGTCGGCGAATTCCTTTTTGCACAGAATCATCGCGCCGCGCGGCCCGCGCAGCGTCTTGTGCGTCGTGGTCGTCACGATGTCCGCCCACTTGACCGGGTCGTAGTCGCCCGTAAAGACCTTGCCCGCGACCAGGCCCGCGAAATGCGCCATGTCCACCATGAGCACCGCGCCGCACTTGTCGGCAATCTCGCGGAAACGCCGCATATTGATTTTGCGCGGATAGGCGGAATAGCCGGTCAGCAGGATGAGCGGACGCACCTCCATCGCCTGCCGCTCGATTTCGTCGTAGTCGAGCAGTCCCGTCTCCCTATCGACGCCGTAGGGATGGCTCTCGAACATCCGCGCCGAGACGTTCATCTTGTAGCCGTGGGTCAGGTGCCCGCCGCACGAGTAGTCCAGCCCCATCAGCCGCTGGTTGCCGAAGCGCGCGCGCAGCTGCGCGAACTGCTCCGCCGTCAAATCGTTCAGGCTCTTCACGCCCAGCTCCTCCAGGGCGGGGGTCTCGACCCGCGCGCTCAGGATTGCCCAGTAGGCGACGAGGTTCGTGTCCGCGCCCGAATGCGGCTGCACGTAGGCGTAGTCCGCGCCGAAGAGCTTTTCCGCCTCGCGCGCCGCCGTGTTCTCCACGCTGTCCACGTTCACGCAGCCGCCGTAGTAGCGGTGCTCCGGGAAGCCCTCCGCGTACTTGTCGGTCAGCAGGTTCCCCATGGCCGCCTGCACCGCGAGCGAGCAGTAGTTCTCGCTCGCCACCAGCTTCAGGTGCGTGCGCTGGTTCTCGATTTCGCGCACCACGTCCGCCGCGATTGACGGACTGACCGCCGCGACCTGCTGCAAATTCGCCACATACGCCGTCATCGCCGCCGTGGGATGCCCGGTCGATGCCAAATAGGATTCCAAAGGTGTGGACATAGCATTCTCCTGCCTGTTGTTTACTGCTGTGCCAATGGTAACTGATATGCGGAAAAATTGCTATACAATCTGCACGATTTTTATGGCCGCGTGACCGTCTTTGTCCTCGATTGCGCCGCGCGCGAAGAGCTTGCCGTCAACCATAATCTCCGCGTACTCGGGCACGATGCGGTCAAGCAGGATGGAGTCGCCGGCGCGCAGCTTCTCTATTTCCCAGCCGCGCCTCGTCGCCGTCCCGTAGACCACGGAAATGCGCTTGGGCGAGCTTGCGTTCGCCTGCGCGAGCACCTCCGCCATGCGCCGCTTGCGCTCCTCGATTTTCGCCGCGCGCGCCGCGTCCTTCTCCGCCTGCGAAGCGTCCGCCGGCAGCGCGCCGCCCACCATCAGCCGCTCAAGCTCGGTAGGGGAAAGGCTCACCGCCACGGGGTCGGGATTCTTCTCGTGCTCGTCGTTGTCCTTGCGGACCTCGCTCAGGACGCGGTTCAGCTCGTCCTGCGAAAGCGAAACGTAATCTCTCATGCTTACAGTATACCACGCCTTGCGGAAAGGCACAAACAATTTTCACCAAGGCGACCAC
>JAFLSP010000090.1 GCA_022510885.1 Treponema sp.
TCGATGATTTCTTTGTGCGTCTTGTAGAGTTTGAGTTCCGCGCTGCTGATTGAAATGGCGATGGAATACACGCTCAGGCCCGAGTTGGCGTAGGCGGGGTTCATCTCAATCGCGTCGATGCGCAGGCCGAGTTTGCGAATGGTCGTGACGAAGTTCTGCAAGTTGAGGCTGTTTTTCAGCTCAAGGTGAATCTCAAAATGGTTGGAGCGGTTTTTCAGGTAGAATTCGAGCACGGGCAGGTACGACAGGCAGAACAGCAGGATGACGAAGCCGACCGCCGTAATCGTGTAGAAGCCCGCGCCGAGCGCAAGCCCGATGATACAGCTTGCCCACAGCGCGACCGACGTGGTAAGCCCCATAATCTGGTTGCGCGAGCTGAAAAAGAGCGTGCGGGTCGCCACGCGCGCCGCCGAGACAATCGCCGCCGCCGAAAGCAGGAACAGATGCCCGCCGTACCGCATGTTCACGTAGATGTCGAGCATCATCACCAGCGTGCCGGCAAGCGTAACCACGATGAACGTGCGGAATCCCGCCGAGTGGCGCTTGCTTGACCGCTCCCAGCCCAGGACGGCGGAGATGAACAGCGCCGCCACAAAGCGGAGGATAATGGACTGCGCGTTCAGCCCGACCGACCATTCGCCGAGCAGCACCGCAATGGGGTCTGAAAACTGCGTCATGACGACCTCCTTCCCGACTTCTTGACTCCCTCGCGGTTCGCCTCGCCCGTCAGCAGCGCGCGGTGGTGTTCCGCCGCCTCGTTGAACGCCCGCTCCTCTTCGTTTATCGTGTGCGCCGGCAGCTCTTCCTGTATTTTCTGAATGCGCTCAATCAGCAGCTCAAGCTGCGTCTTTGCCTTGCCGTCGGGCGTGCTTTCCGGCACCGTCACCAAATCCTCCAGTTTGTTGGAGTAGGACTTGCTCAAGTAGAGCGCGAGTTTCGCGCAGCCCGGGCCAATCAGCTCGTACAGCACGCTTGAGGCAAGGATGACCGTCAGCAGCGCCGCGCCCGTCTCGCCCCGCAAGGTGCGCGCGCCCAGTTCCGAAAGCCCGATGGCAACGCCCGCCTGCGGGATGAGCGCAAGCCCCAGGTAGTTGCGCGTCGTCTTGGGCTTTTTTGCGAGCAGGCAGCCCAAGAACGCGCCCGCGTATTTTCCCGCAATGCGCACCACAAAATACAGAATGCCGATGAGCAGCAGCGGCGCAGTCCCGATTGCGCCGGACGGATTGACGAGCGCGCGCAGGTCGAACGCCATGCCGGAGCGCACGAAAAACAGCAGCAGGATAGGCGGACTGAAATAGCCGAGCTGCTTGAACAGTTTGTCGTTGTCCGTCATGTTGATGTAGACCGTCCCCATGGACATACAGCCGAGCAGCGGCGACACCTCAAGCACCGTGCACACCCCGCAGAACGCGAACAGCAGCGCGACCGCGATAATCAGCCGGTTGTCCGTTGAGCGCGTCTTTGGCCGCAGCAGCAGCACCAGCAAAATGCCGAACACGCCGCCCAAAATCAGGACGCCCGCATTGGTCAGCAGCGGCATGATGATGCCGCCCACCGAAAACGCCCCGCTCGTATAGGAATGCAGCGCGACCGAAATCGCCACGCTGTACGCGAGCAGCCCCACGATGTCGTCAAGCGCGACCACTTGCAGCAGCGTCTCCACAAAGTCGCCCTTCGCCCCCGTCTGCCGGATAGTCATCATCGTGGACGCGGGCGCGGTCGCGGAGGCAAGCGCGGCAAGCACGATTGAGAAAGCAAGCTCCAGGCGCAGCACAAAATAGGTGACGACGAACACGCACACCGACGCGAGCAGTGCCTCCAGCATGGTGATAATCAGCACCTTCGGCCCGTTCTTTTTGAGCGTGTCCATGCGGAAAAACTCGCCCGTGCTGAACGCGATGAACGCGAGCGCGATGTCGGGCAGAAAGCCCGTGCCGTCAATAATCGACTGCGGAATCAGGTTCAGGCAGAACGGCCCAATCAGGATGCCCGCCGTAATGTACGCCGTCACGTTGGGCAGGCGCAGACGCTTGGTCAGCCGCGTCATCAGAAAGCCGGAGAGCAGAATGAGCGAAATAGAGATAATGGCGACTGCGGCAGGCGTACTGCCGTCATACAAGCGCGCGAACATACGACCCGCCCTGAAAAACGTTTTTCATGTGGCGTATTGTACCACAGGACGTGCGAATCTGCAACTGACGCTATCTTTGCGAGTACACGCAGCCGCAGTAGTCCTGCCGCCACAGGCCGTATTCCGCGCTCAGTTCCGTGCTGCGCAAAAAGCCGCCTTTTTTCTTGAAATTCGCGGGGAGGAACTGCGGCGCGGGGGCGGAAAAACGGTCGTCCGCCGCGGTCAGGGCATGACCAATCGCATTGATTTTTTCGGCATCCTTGTGCGGGCTGATTGAAAGCGTCGTCGTGAACCAGTCGAACTGATGCGCGCGCGCGTATTCCCAGGCCTTTTTCATGCGGAAGGCATAGCAGCGGCGGCACCGCTCGCCCTTTTCCGGCTCGTCCTGCAAGGCCGGCTCCGCGCGGACGTTCGTGTGCGCAAAATAGTCCTCGGGGTCGTAGTCCGCCACCACCAGTTTGACGGAATGCTGCACGGCGGGTGGAAACTGCGGCAAAAAGGCTTGCAGCTCGGCAAGTCGCCGCTCGTACTCCGCCTGCGGATGAATGTTCGGGTTGTAATAGAACAGCGTGATGGCAAAGCGGGCGGAAAGATACTCAAGCACATAGGAACTGCACGGCGCACAGCACGCATGGAGCAACAATGTCGGCGTGTGGTCGCACTGCTCCAGCTGCTTGAGGATTGCGTCCAGCTGTTTTTGGTAGTCGGGCTTCTGCATCGCGTTGCGGCGATTTTACATCAGCGCCTCAAGATTTATCTCGCCCGCCACGCACGGAACGGTAATCTGCCAGTTCTCCAGCACCTGCGGATGGACTTCGCCAAAAATGCCCACCTGCTTGCCGTCCACCAGGATTGCCGCCTGCCGCCCGGGAATGAAGCGCGGGTCCGCAACCTCTTTTACCTCATACTTGTGGTCGAGGAAATAGAGGAGCGACGACACTTCGCTCGCAAGGTCGTTGAAATTCGCGTTGTTGGCGGCGGTCATAAAGCCGAGCGACTGCACGGTTTTTGTGCCCGTGTTCTCCTCCGGCGCGAGGAACGCCACCTTGCCAATCTCGAAAATCTTGTGCGGGAACAGGGCGTTTGCCGCCGCGCTTTCCGCCCGCAGCAGCGACGCGATGATTGACGGGCGCACGAACTGATAGTTCTCGCTCATCGGGTTGGCGATTTCAATCACGTCCGTCGCGTCAACGTTCATGCGGTCAATGTAGTCGCGCTTGCTGCCCAAGTAGTTGAAAATCATCTCCTGATAGCCAAGCCCGACCATGATTTCTTTTGTCTTGCGGCTGAAAATCGTCACGTCGGAGAGCTTGCCCACCGTAAAGTCGTTCGGACGCTGCGCCTTGAAAAAGTCCAGCCCCATGCCAATCATCACGTCCTCAATGACGTCCACCTCGTGCAGGAAGTCGTTGCGGTATGCCGGCGGCGTAACCGTGAATTCCACGTCGCCGTTCACGTCCCGTGCCGAGACCGTGTTGTCCATGCGCGCGAGCGCGTCAAGCACCTGCGCCTTCGTCAGCGTTCCGCCGAGCAACTTATTGATAGAAGAAAGCGTCGCTTTCGTGTCCTGCTGGAAGAAGAACGGCACGACGATTTCCCTGCCGAAGCCCGTCTCGTAGGGATGCACCACTTTGACCGGCAGGATTTCGTAGCCCGCGTCGGCAAAATCGCAGGCGACGATGTTCGCGGAGAGGATGAGCGGCTCCATCTCGGAGCCGGTCAGTTCGACCATCAGCCCCGTGTCGCCCACTTTGACCGCGCCGAGCGTCGCGCTGTTGATAATCGGCGCCATGGACATCACCTCGCCCTTGTCGTCCGTGAGCAGCGGAAAGCGTTTCGCGTCTTTCAGAATCCAGCCGTAGTCGCGCCCCTTGGGGTGGTCGGTCAGAATCTGGCGGCAGGTCATCGGCTCAGTGCACTGGAGCGGCACGAACGAGGTCTTGTCGGGGTCCACCGCCGTGTAATGCACGGGCCAGGTGATGTTCTCCACGCGGTACACGCCCATGGAGATGGTCTTGCGCTTGCGCCCGAAGTTCCAGCAGAGCTTTTCCTGCGTCTGGATGATGTCCTTGAGCATGGGGTCGTCCAGCGCCTTGCCGCTGATGACGAAACTGACCATGAAGGGGCGCACGTCCTTTACGGCCTCGTCCACATACGCCACGCGCCCGCCGCAGTCCTTGAGGCTGCCCGCGCGGGAGAGGAAGCGCGAAAAATCCGAACGCCTGCCGCCGCCGTGGACGCGCAGCTGCCGCGCCACGCCCGCCGTTGACCACAAGTCCGGGCGGTTCGTGTCGTTCAGCTCGATTTTGATGACACGCTCGTCCGCGCCCTGGCTCGCGTCCGGCTTTTCGTCCAGCTCCGCCTTGCCGCAGACCAGCTTTTTCTCCAGCGTGTCGTAATCGTATTTCGTTCCCAGCAGATTGAAAAACAGCGTTTCGTTTACTTCAATTTTCGGCATGCCCAAACTCCACAAGCGAGATGAAGAATTACCACAGTATAGCAGATTGGCGGGGTGCTGTCTATGTGAGGGGAAACACAAAAATCCCCCGCCGCATTGACGGGGGATGAGAAATGCGATTGCGTACCCGGCGCTAGTAGTCGAGCAGGCTGATGACTTTAAAGTTCAATTCGGGAACGCCGAATTCCGCGTCGTTCATGGGGAACATCACGGGGTCGGCTTCGGACTCGTATTTCATGACGCGCCAGTTTGCGATATAGCCCGGGTCAAACTGGCGCAGTTTGAGCATCATTTCCTGCGTGTTGTCGCCGCGCGGAACATTGATGAATTCGGTGCCGTCGTCAAAGTAGATTTGCATCGCGCCGAACGTGTCATTGGAGACGACGACGGAAGCATGCCGCTTGAATTCTGCCAGCGTGGAGATTGACTGCTTCTTGAGCATCGTGCCGGTAATCGCTTCGCCGACGGTCGTGTTCTTCACGATTGCGGGAACGACGATTTCCCCGGTGAAGTCGGTGGGCTTGCCGTTCTCATAGGGCGTCTCAAGGATGATGACATCCCAGCCGTTGTCGTCCACCACCTTGAGGCAGCCCTCGGTCTGCCTGCCGCTTCCGTCGCGGTAGGTCACGAGCGCGCGCTTGTCTTCGGTAAAGACCGGGTCTTTGATGACCTCAAGCCCGTGCAGTTTCGGGTTCGTCCAGTTGGGGGCCTTGTATTCGCCGGACGTGATAATCAGCACGCCGTTTTCAACTTTCTCTACGGGAATTTTTGTAAACATCCGTATCTCCTTGTCGTCGGTCTTGTGTCGGCAATCCTGCCGAACGATTCACTCGCTTGTTCTATTTTATTCCATCTTTGCTGTTTTTGCAACGTTTCTTTGCGCGCTTTCTGTTCCATTTCGCCATTCTGTGCTACACTACGGATATGAAACAGATAACCGATTGCGCGGGCGTGCCGCTGCCTGTTTTTGGGAAAGGAATCGTCATTTCCTGCGGGGAAGTCGCGGGCGCGCGCCCGGCGGGAAGCGTGTTTTTGCTCACGGTGCGGCTTGCCGCGGACGCGGCAGAACCCCTTGCGGGGCAGTTTTATTTGCTGCGCTCAGAACCCTCGGGCGTGCTGCTGGGGCGGCCAATCAGCGTGTATACGGCAAACAGAACGGCGGACGGCGTTTTGCTTGGCTTTCTGATTCTGAAAAAAGGCGCGGGAACGCAGGAACTGTGCGCGGTGCGCCCGGGCGACGGCATTGAGGTGCTCGGGCCGCTGGGGAACACCTTTCCCGCGCCGCGCGCGGACGACCGCGCGTGCATTGCGGGCGGCGGCATCGGCATTGCGCCCGTGGCAGGATTCGCCACGACCCTGCCCGACGGCTCATACGACTTTTACGCGAGCTTCAAGAGCGGCTCCTACGGACTGGAACACATCGCGGCAAAAAATTTGATAGTCACGACGGACGACGGCAGCGAGGGCATCCGCGGCATGATTTCGGCGGCACTGACGGCGGACGTGATACGGCAGCGCGGCTACACGGTGCTGTACGCCTGCGGCCCGACCCCCATGCTCGCGTACTTGCAGGGCATCTGCGCGCAGGCGGGAATCCGCGCGTACCTGAGCATGGAGAACCGCATGGCGTGCGGCGTGGGCGCGTGCCTGGGCTGCACGATTGCCACGACGCAGGGCAACAAACGCTGCTGCAAGGACGGCCCCGTGTTCGACGGCGCGACGCTCGACTTTACGCCGCCCAAGGACAGGCCGATTCGCCTGCCCCCGCTTCCGTCCGAGCCTGACCTGAGCGTGGACATTGCGGGCGTGCGCTTCTCCAACCCCGTGATTGCGGCGAGCGGCACGTTCGGCTACGGCTCCGAATACGCGAGCGTCTTTGACGTGAACAAACTGGGCGGCATCTGCTCCAAGGGACTGACCTTGCAGGCGCGCGGCGGCAACACGGGCATCCGCCTGGTGGAAACGCCCTCCGGCCTCATCAATTCCATCGGGCTTGAGAACCCCGGCATCGACCATTTCATTCAGCACGAACTGCCGGCCATGCTCCGGCTGCGGCCCGTGACGATTGCGAACCTTTCCGGCTCGTCCTTGGAAACGTATGTGGAGGGCGCGCGACTGCTTGACGCGACGGACGTTCCGATGATTGAGCTGAACATCAGCTGCCCCAACGTGAAGGCGGGCGGCATGGCGTTCGGCATGGACTGCGCGGCGGCGGCAAGCGTGACCAAGGCCGTGCGCGCGGCGACCAAAAAGCCGCTCATGGTCAAGCTCACCCCAAACGCGCCCGACCTTGTCGGCATCGCGCTTGCGGTGCGCGAGGCGGGCGCGGATGCCATCAGCCTCGTGAACACCTTTCAGGCGCTCGCCATTGACCTGAACACGGGCCGCCCCGTATTCGACAACGTGCGCGCGGGCTTGAGCGGGCCAGCCGTCAAGCCGATTGCGCTGCGCATGGTGTACGACGTGGTGCAGGCAATCAGCCGCCTGCCCGAGCGCGAGCGCATTCCCGTGGTGGGCCTGGGCGGCATCGCCACCTGGCAGGACGCGGTGGAATTCCTGCTCGCGGGCGCGGCGGCCGTCCAAGTCGGCACCGCAACCTTCGCCAACCCGCTCGCCATGACGCAGATTGCCGACGGCATTGCGGCCTGGATGAAAGCCAAAGGATTCCGCACCATCGCCGAATTCAGGGGCATGGCGCAGTAGCGG
>JAFLSP010000091.1 GCA_022510885.1 Treponema sp.
TTGTTGCCGCCCTTTATCCCGCAAACTGCTCAAAGCCGTTTGCGGTGATGTCGGTCACGAGCGAGCCGTCGCCGCTCCTGACGATGCGCCCCTTGACGAGCACGTGCGCGCGGTCCACGCGCAGGCTTTCCAGAATCTTCGTCGAATGGGTGATGACGATGAGCGCGCCGTTCTGCCGCCGCTGGTACTCCTGAATGCCCTTGCTGACCGTGCGCACCGCGTCCACGTCAAGCCCGCTGTCGGTCTCGTCGAGGATGGCGAGCCTGGGGCTGAGCATGAGCAGCTGGAGGATTTCGCTTTTCTTGCGCTCGCCGCCGCTGAATCCCACGTTCAGGTCGCGGGAGGCGTAGCCTTCGTCCATGTGGAGCAGCTCCATCGTCGCCTTGAGCTGCTTCTGGAACTGGAAGAGCTTGACGCGCTCGCCCGTGCGCTGCTGAATCGCCGTGCGGATGAAGGAGTCGAGCGGGACTCCCGGCACTTCGAGCGGGGACTGGAACGAGAGGAAGATGCCTTTCGCCGCGCGCTTGTCCGCGCCCAGCGCGGTGATGTCCTCGCCGTCAAAAAGAATCGAGCCTTCCGTCACCGTGTAGCGCGGGTGTCCCATGAGCGTGTAGCCGAGCGTGCTTTTTCCCGCGCCGTTCGGCCCCATGAGGACGTGCGTCTCGCCCGCGCCCACCGTCAGGTTGATGCCGCCGAGGACTTGCTTTTCTTCAATATATACTGAAAGGTCCTGCACGCGCAAAAGTGTGTCTGCCATAGCCGCTCCTTTGTTTTCCGATGTTCCGCGCACAGTTTACCAAAAAACGGCGGTTTGGGGTAGAGCGTCCGCATTGAAAAAATCCGCGCGACGCGCTAGAATGGACGCATGAGTTTACCGCGATTGGCAGGCATCCTGCTGCACCCCACGTCGTTGCCCGGTTCGTATGGCATCGGCACCTTAGGAAAGAGCGCGTTCGCGTTCGTCGATTTTCTGGAAAAAGCGCGCGTCAGGCTGTGGCAGGTGCTGCCGCTCGGGCCGACGGGCTACGGCGACAGTCCCTACCAGTCTTTCTCCACCTTCGCGCTCAACCCGCTGCTGATTGACCTTGACCTGCTGTGCGAGCGCGGCTGGGCGCGTCCGACCGACATCGTGCCGCCCGCCTTCGTCAGGCAGAAGGGCGACGTTGACTTCGGCGCGGTGGTCTGGTGGAAGCTGCCCGTCCTGCGCACCTGCGCCGACTATTTCAGCGCCCATGCGGGCGACGCGGACCGGGCCGAATTCGCCGCGTTCTGCAAGAAGAACGCCTCCTGGCTCGACGACTACGCCTCGTTCATGAGCATCAAGACGCACCACGACTTGCAGGCCGCCGCCGAAAGCGAGCGGAAGGGCAAGCCGGTCGCCGGCACCTGGAACCGCTACTGGAAGAAGGACCTTGCCGCGCATGACCGTGCCGCCGTCTTTGCCTGGAACCGTGCGCACGGCGAGGAAATCGCGCAGTACAAGGTGATGCAGTTCTTTGCCGCCACGCAGTGGCAGTCGCTCAAGTCCTACGCGAACGGCAAGGGCATTGCCATTGTGGGCGACATCCCGATTTTCGTCGCGAGCGACAGCGCGGACGTGTGGGCGAACCAGCCGCTGTTCCAGCTGACCAAGCGGGGCGTGCCCAAGTGCGTGGCGGGCGTGCCGCCGGACTATTTCAGCGCGACGGGGCAGCTGTGGGGCAATCCGCTCTACGACTGGAAGGCGATGAAGGCGGACGGCTACCGCTGGTGGGTTGCCCGCATCAGGCGGCTGCTTGAGCTGACCGACTGGGTGCGGATTGACCATTTCCGCGGCTTCGAGTCGTACTGGGCGGTGCCGTTCGGGAATCCCACGGCGGAGCAGGGCACCTGGAAGAAAGGCCCGGGGCGCGCGCTGTTCGAGGCAATCCGCAAGTCGCTCGGCGACCTGCCGCTCATCGCCGAGGACCTGGGCGTGATTACCGACGCGGTGCGCGACCTGCGCGACGGCCTCGGCCTGCCCGGCATGAAAATCTTGCAGTTCGCCTTTGACGAGAACGAGCGGCGCGCGGGCAACCTCGTGAACGCCTTTCTGCCCCACGCCTACGACCGCCCCTGCGTCGTCTACACGGGAACGCACGACAACGACACCACGCAGGGCTTCCTGGAGTCGCTTGACGACGGGACGCTCGCGCTGATTGCGTCTTATCTGTGCGGCGAGGCGGTGGACGCGGAGCGGGCGAAGAGACTGCGCAAGAACGGCACTTTGCTGCGCTCCCTGATTACGCTTGCCCTTTCGTCAACGGCGCAGTTCGCGGTCATCCCCTTGCAGGACGTGTACCGGCTCGGCACGAAGGCGCGCATGAACACGCCGAGCACGAGCGGCAAAAACTGGGCGTGGCGCATGACGGACGCGATGCTCGCGGGGGAGAAGGCGGATGCCGCCGCCGCATGGCTTGCCGAGCTGGTCGCGCTGTACGGGCGCAACGGGGCGGCGCGATGAGGGCAAGCGCGCGGTCGCTGGGGGAGCTGTTCCTCACGTTCTTCAAAATCGGGCTGTGCACCTTCGGCGGCGGCATCGCCATGCTCCCCGTGCTGGAAAAGGAGCTGGCGCAGAAGCGCGGCTGGACGACGAGCGGCGAGCTGTTGGACTATTTTGCCATCGGGCAGAGCACGCCGGGCATCATCGCGGTGAACGTGGCGACTTTCGTGGGCTACAAGCGCGCGGGCGTGGTCGGCGGCTGCGTGGCGACCTTCGGCATGGTGTGTCCCTCGCTCATCATCATCACGGTGATTGCGAAATGCGTCGCCAATTTCAGCGAATTCGCCTGGGTGCAGCGCGCCCTGCGCGGCATCAACGTGGCGGTCGCGGCAATCCTGACGTCCGCCGTCTGCACCTTCTCCCGGAAGTCCGTCAAGTCGGCGTTCGGCTTCTTCCTGCTCCTGGTCTCGTTCGTGCTGATTTTCTTTTTGCGCGTGAACACGATATGGGTGATTTTCGGCAGCGCGGTTTTGGGCGTTGTCCTTGCGGCATTGCGGGGCGACCTGAGGAAGGACGGGCATGACTGAGTTCATCGTCGCGCAGATTCAGTCGCAGTCGGCGCTCGGGCTGCTCTGCCTGACGGCGGTCTTTTTCTACGTGGGGCTGATTACGATTGGCGGCGGGCAGGTCGCCATCACGATTATGCAGCAGGTGCTGGTGGAGCAGTTCCGGCTGATTGACGGCGCGTTCTTCTACA
This sequence comes from Treponema sp., assembly GCA_022510885.1. GTDB lineage: Bacteria > Spirochaetota > Spirochaetia > Treponematales > Treponemataceae > Treponema_D. The sequence continues at coordinate 3,219 of JAFLSP010000091.1, forward strand.
ACATGGTCGCCATTTCGGAAAGCACGCCGGGGCCAATCGGCATCAACATCGCCACGTACATCGGCACGGAGCTGTACGGCGTGTGGGGCGGATTCTTTACGACGCTCGGCGAGGTGCTGCCCTCGCTTGTCTGCATCATGGTCATCGCGCGGTTCTTCGGCTCCTTCGCGGAGAAGCGGGGCGTGCAGGCGGCGTTCGCCACGCTGCGCCCGGCGGTCTCCGGCGTGATTGCGGTGGCGGCGGCGAAAATCGTCATCATCGCGCTGTTCGTGGTGCATGAGGGCTTCGTGCTTGCCGCGCCGGCGACCTGGAACGGGAGCGTCCATCTGTACGGCATCAACGCGGCGTTCTACGTGCTGTCGCTGCTCGTGCTGTTCAGGACGGACGTGCATCCCGTCTTCGTCGTGCTGGCGGGCGCGGTGTTCGGCGTGATTTTTTGCTAGCGGATTGCGCAATCCGTGCTATAATCAATCTATGAGTACACACATCAACGCGCCGGACGGCGCAATCGCCCCGAATGTTCTGCTTCCGGGCGACCCGCTGCGGGCGAAATTCATTGCGGAGCAGTTTCTGGACGGCGCGACGTGCTACAACGAGGTGCGCGGGATGCTCGGCTTTACGGGGACGTACAAGGGCGTGCCGGTGAGCGTGCAGGGGACGGGCATGGGGCAGCCCTCGCTTTCGATTTACGCCACGGAGCTGTTCAGGTTTTACGGCGTGCAGACGGCAATCCGCGTGGGCACCTGCGGCGCGGTGAGCGAGCGGACGCAGTTGAGAGACACGATTATCGTCAACGCCGCCTGTTCGGATTCCGCCCTGCTGACCCAGCGTTTCGGCAGCCTGCACTTTGCCCCTGCGGCGAGTTTCGACCTCGTGCGCGCGGCGGACGGCATCGCCTCGGGCATGGGCATCCGCTATGCGGTCGGTTCGGTCGCGTCGAGCGATTTGTTCTACGACAAGAACGAGAACTGGAAGAAGTGGGCGGCCTACGGCGTGCTCGGCATTGAGATGGAGAGCGCGGAGCTGTTCACGCTGGCGGCGGAGTACGGGCGGCGCGCGCTTGCCATTATGACCGTGAGCGACCACATCCTGCTCGGCGGCGCGACCACGGCGGAGGAGCGGCAGACGACGTTCACCGCGATGATGCGCCTCGCGCTCGACACGATTGTGGCGGCGAGTTAGTTCGCGCTGATGATGATAAGCTCGCCCGCCCCGCTGAGCGTGACGGTTTCCCCGGCGGCGAGCGCGAATATCTGCTCTTGCTGAAAGCCGAGCGTCTGCGCGTGTCCGGGCGTTTCCGCTTGTATCGTGCCGCTTCCGCTGACGATGAACACGAGCTGCCCGGTCCGCTCGCACTGCCACGAGAGGCGGTCGCGCAGGGCGCGCTTTTGCAGCGTGAAATAGGCGCAGGAAAACGAATCCCGCAGCGGCGCAATCGGCGCGCGGTCGGCGTGCCTGACGCTCGCAAGCCCTTTTTCCTCATGCAGTTCGCGCGGCCGTCCCCAGTCGTAGAGCCGGTAGGTGATATTGCAGTTTTGCTGTACTTCGAGCAGGCGCACTCCGCCGCCGATGGCATGCACGCTTCCGGCGGGAATGAAGGCGAAGTCGCCCTGCCGCACGGGAACGCTGTTCAGTTTGCCTTCGAGCGTCCTTGCGTGAATCGCGCGGCGCAGTTCCTCCGTGGTGCAGTTCTTTTGCAGCCCGTAGACAATCCGCGCGCCCGGCTCGGCGGCAAGCACGTACCAGCATTCCGTCTTGCCGACCGCGCCCGCCCCCTCAAGCCGCGCCGCCGTCTCGTCGTCGGGATGCACCTGCACGGAGAGCGTGTCGTTCGCCTGGATGATTTTGACGAGCAGGGGGAAGTCGCCCGCCAGCGCCGCAAAATCATCCTGCCTGCCGTCCGGGTGCGTGGAGGCAATCCAGTCCTCGTGGCCCCAGATTTTCTCAAAGCGGATGGGCGTGAGCGCGAGCATCAGTCGTCCCAGAGTTTTGCCGGGTAGTAGCCGCTCGCGATTTTCTTCGCGATTTCGTCCCTGACCAGCTGCTTGTCCTCGGGGTAGGTCATGCCGAACCAGGTCTCCTCGCTCGTAAAGACTTTCAGCCTGCCCTCGCCGTGCCGGATGATGTCGCTCGCCGCCACGGGAAGCAGCGCCTCCGCCTTTTCCTCGCCCAGCCGGTGCGCCCTGAAGTCGTCCCAGTAGGCCTGAAAACTCGCGAACGCCCGGGGGCTGAAGCCGAAGAAGTTCATGCTCACGGTCTCTTTGCCCGTCATCGGGACGAGACGGCCGTCCAGCTCGGACACGATGTCGTTCCCGCTGAAATGCTCGCCTGTGTAGTATATCTTGGTGTTCTCGGTGATGGACGTGAGGTAGCCGTCCTCCGTCTGCGCCACGCCGCGGCTGACCGACCCGTTGCGGCTCATCGTGTTGCCGAGGACATAGCCGACCATGGCGTGCTCGGTGCTGTCGTTGTCAATAGAAGAAAGGTAGCGGCCGAGCGTCTCGAAGGCGGCGCGCCCGTAGTAGTCGTCGGCGTTGATGACCGCGAAGGGCTCGCGGATGCGCTCCTGCGCGCACAGCACGGCGTGAATCGTGCCCCATGGCTTGGTGCGCGCGGCGGCCTGCTTCCGCTCGTCCGCCGTCAGGAGCGAGTCAAGCCCCTGGAACACGTATTCCGCGTCAAAATGCCGCGCCACGCGGTCGAACAGCCGCGCGCGGAAGTCCTGCTCGATGTCCTTCCTGATGATGTAGACGACCTTGCCGAAGCCGCCGCGCCGCGCGTCAAAGGTGGAGAAGTCAAGCAGGCACTCGCCGTGCTGACCCACCGCGTCAATCTGCTTTACGCCGCCATAGCGGCTTCCCATGCCCGCCGCCAGAACAAGCAATGTCGGTTTCATAGTGATTCCTTTATTTATATTTTATGGTACAATCTCACCATCTATGATACCACGTTCCGTTTCGGAAGTAAAGGTTGCGTTGTCTTCCGTGTCGGTCTCGGCAGATTCCTCTGCCTCGTCGCTGTCTTCCGACGCTTCTTCCTGCGGGGCGGGCGTTTTGGGTGCGGCGGTTCGCTTGAGCGTGCCGCGTATCGTCAGCACGCCGTCCACAAACGTCGTGCTGAGCGCGCCGTCCCAGACCCGCTCCGTGCCCTCGCCGTAGCTGTCCGGCACGAACGTTACTTTTTCCCAGTCGATGCCCGTTGCGCGTGCGCTTTCGCCGGTCGTTTCGTCTGCTGTGTCGTACAGGAATTCGGGCTTTATGGTGAATACGCCCGCCGTGTTGTCCGCAAGCCCCTCCGCAAGGGAAAAACTGCTGCGCGGGTCCAGCCGCCCTTGTTCGTCCGTGCAGATGCGGTAGGCGACGCCGCGGTGCATGAAGGCAACCGACAGCCGAGCGCCGTCCTGCGTCACCGTAAGGCCGTCGGTCTGCGCCTGTGCGGCGGGGCTGACGGCAAAGAGCAGGAGCGCGTACAGCCCCTTGGGAAAGGTCTTGCCGCCGTCCGCCTGCACGGCGCGCAGCCCCTTGGTCGATTGCGCCACGGACGCGCCCGTTACCGCGTCAAAGCGGTCGTCTGCTTGTACGCCGGAAGTCCGCCAGCGCAGGAAATTCCCGCCGTCGTCCGCGGCCGTGTTGTAGCGGAAATCGATTTTGAGCCGTTCCGCCCCGAACGCCGCCCCCGCGCAGAGCAGGAGGGCAAGGCAGGCAAGGTGCTTCATAGGAAGAGCATACCGCCGTGCGCGGGCACGGTCAAGCGGGTGTCATGCCGACGAGGACGAAGCCGGGCACGTGTTCGTCTTGTATGAGCGGCAGCATGGTGCGCGGCACAAAAAATGCGAATGGCCCCCAAGGCGGTTTGACATATTACCGCCGTTGTGCTACACTAGGGTATTGAATGAAAAAAAATGAATGATGATTTGAAAATTAGTATCAAACTTTAGTAAGTAAAAAAATATCTGTTCTATCACGTTTTTTTCTTCAATGATTACATCTCATACAAGACGGTACGGCATTTCCGTGCAAGTCTTGCCATCCAGGTCGTATGGCGGCCGTAGCAGCGACAATTGCGCG
>JAFLSP010000092.1 GCA_022510885.1 Treponema sp.
GAAGTGGGTGCTGTTCTGCGCGAGGGCGACTGTCGAAATCACGGCGATGACTGTTGCAGCGTAATAGAGTATGACCAAGCCGATTGTTCTGCCCATTTGGTATCTTCCTGATTTTGCGTCGCGTGCGCGTAGTATATCACTGATTGTGGCCGCCCGCAATCAGTCCTTGAAATCGCGCGGCGTTCGTGGTATAATCGCCGTATCGCCAGAATGGTGGAACAGGTAGACACAAGGGACTTAGGTCGTTTCCGAGATACCGGGGACGGAATGAGGCACAGGGCGGGAAACCCCCTGCTGCGATTGAGGCTAACTCGGCGAACGCTGGACGTGCCAACGCCGAACTAAGTCAGGGCGCAAGTCCTGTAAATGCGTAGAGAGCATACACCTCATGCCTACGGGCGGCAGCCTACGGCAAAGACGTGCTCCAGACCACAAACAACGACCCGTTGGTAGCGAAAGCTATAGTGGCAGGAAAATCCCTCGGCAAGTGAACTGCCGTGCCGGTTCGATTCCGGTTTCTGGCATCCCCTGCGTGCGCGGGGGATTTTTTTGCCCTTTGCAAAAGACGGCGCAATCCGCTACAATGGGCTATGTTTTCCGACACGCACTTTCATTTCAAGCATTTTGTTGACGAGCATCCCGACGGCGCGGCGTTCGGGGCGGACGTGCTGGAGCGTATGGCGCGGGGCGACGTGCTGTTCGGCCTTGACGTGGGCACGAGAAGCGACGACCTTTTTGCGCGCGTGCAGTCTGTGCAGGAGAGCCTTGACGAAATCGGCGACAACAATATGCGCGCGAAGGCGCAGCACCTGCTTCGTTTCAGCGCGGGCATCTGGCCCTATCCCGAGGACATCCGCAATCGGCAGGACAGCATGACGGTCCTGCGGGAGACGGTCGAGTCGTTCCGGGAAGAGGGCGGGGCGTCCGCGAAGCGGCTGGTCGCCATCGGCGAGGGCGGCATCGACCATCACTGGAATCCTTCCGGCGCGGACGGGCGCGACCGTGCCGATTTTGACGACGATGTGTACGAGGGCGAGCGTGAGCTGTTCGAGATGCAGCTGGAATTTGCCCGCGAGCTGCGCCTTCCGTTCATCGTGCACAGCCGCGATGCCTTTGCGGACACGCTGGACTGCATCCGCAACGTGGGCTATGACCGCGGCGTGATTCACTGCTTTTCCTACGGCCTTGCGGAGGCGCGCGCTTTCCTTGACCGGGGCTGGTACCTTGCCTTCGGCGGCGCGGTCACGTACACCAAAAAGGCGCAGATGGACGACTTGGACGCGCTGCTCGCCTATGTTCCCGACGACCGCATCCTGCTGGAGACGGACGCGCCCTACCTTGCGCCCGTCCCGCTGCGCGGCACGCCGAACAATCCCCTGAACGTCTCGTATACGTATGAATTCATCGCGGCGCGGCGAAAAAAAACACCAGCTCACCTCAGCAAGCTGGTGGACAGGAATATCCGCGACCTGTTCGGAATCTAGATGCTCAGCAGGGCGGCGTAAGCCTTGAGCGCGCCGTCCGTGTCGTGGGCGAGGACTTTCTTGGCGAGCGTCTTGCCGAGCTGCACGCCTTCCTGGTCAAAGCTGTTCACGTTCCAGGCGAATCCCTGGAACATCACCTTGTTCTCAAAGTGCGCGAGCAGCGCGCCCAGCGACTGCGGCGTGAGCTGCTTGCCGTAGATGAGGCTTGACGGCCGCTCCCCGGCGAACTGCTTGTTGGGGTCGCTGTCGTCCTTGCCGCAGGCAAAGGCCATAATCTGCGCCACCACGTTCGCGCACAGTTTCTGCTGGCTCGTCGATGACTCAATCGTCACGTCCGTGCCGATTTGGCTCTGCGCAAAGGCGATGAACTGGAGCGGGATGACGTTGGTGCCCTGGTGCAGGAGCTGGTAGAACGAGTGCTGTCCGTTCGTGCCCGGCTCGCCGAAGATGACCGGCCCGGTCTTGTAGGCGATTTCCTTGCCGAAGCGGTTGACGCTCTTGCCGTTGGACTCCATGTCGAGCTGCTGCAAGTGCGCGGGGAAGCGGCTGAGCGCCTGCGAGTAGGGCAGCACCGCCGTTGAGGGCATGTCGAGCACGTTGCGCTCGTACACGCCGATGAGCGCGTCGAGCAGCGCGGGGTTTTTCAGCAGGTCTTTTTCGGTCGCGGTCTTGTCCGCCTCCGCCGCGCCGCGCAGGAAGTCCGCGAAGACATCCGGCCCGAATGCGAGCGACAGCACCGCGCCGCCCACCGCGCTCGTGGATGAGTAGCGGCCGCCGATGTAGTCGTCCATGTAGAACGCGGCGAGGTAGTCGCTGTTGTGCGCGAGCGGGCTGGTCTCGCTCGTGACGGCAATCATGTGGTTGGCGGGGTTCAGGCCGGCCTTTTTGAGCGCGTCCTTGACGAAGGACTCGTTGGTGAGCGTCTCAAGCGTCGTGCCGCTCTTTGAGACGAGGACGAATATCGTGTGCGCGAGGTCAATGCTGCGCAGGATGGCCGCCGCGTCGTCGGGGTCTACGTTGCTGATGAACTGCGCCTCCATCTTGAGCGTCCCGTGCGTCTTTGCCCAGTCCTTGAGCGCGAGGTACATGGCGCGCGGGCCGAGGTCGCTGCCGCCGATGCCAATCTGCGCGACGGTGGTGAAACGCTCGCCCTTCGCGTTGGCGATTGCCCCGCTGTGCACTTTCTCGGCGAACGCGGCGATTGCCTTCTGCTGCGCGACGTAGAAATCGCGCTTGTTCGTGCCGTCGGCAATCACGTCCTTGCCGAGCTGCCCGCGCGTGAGGTGGTGCAGGACGAGCCGCTTCTCGCCCGTGTTGACGACCGCGCCGTTGTAGGTCTCCTCAAATTTCTCCACGAGCTGGGCTTCGGCGGCGAGCTTCTGGAGCACGTCGAGCACCTGTTCGTTCACCTGCTTTGCGGCGTAGTTGTAGGTCAGCCCTGCCGCCATGGGCACCTGGCAGTCGGTCACGCGCTTTGCGCCCTTTTCGCCGCTGAGCGCGTCCTTCAGGCTCACGCCGTTGCCCGCTCCCTTCAGCGCGTTGAGCTTTGCGAAAGCATCCAGTTCGTTCAGATTTTCCCAAGAAATCGAAGCCATACGAGTTATCTCCTTGCTTGGCAGCCGCCAAAATTGTGTTGCATTAGTATATCACGATTTTTTGAAATATGGTACACTTATCGTATGCAACACTCCCTCAAAAACTCCTGCGCCGCGTGGCTGCGGCGGCCGACCACGCCGGCCATGCTGGTCTCCTTTGCGCTCACGCTTGCGGTCGTGCTGGCGCGGCAGGCCTTCATCTCGCGCGACCTTGACTTTGCGGGCACGCACGTCGTCGATTTTACGGACCTCATCCTCGTGCTTGTGTTCACGTCGCTCAACGGGTCGGTCGCCGGCTCGCTGCTCTGCTTCTGCATCGCGTTCATCACGTCGCTGTCGGTCGGGCTGTTCTCCTATGAGACGTCGGTGTTCATGCTGACCTCGGTTTTTGCCTATATGCCCGTCTACCGGCGATGGTACCGCACGGTGCGGGGGACGCTTGCTTCTGCCGCGCGCTTCCTGCTGCTGGGCGTGGCGTGGGGGGTGCTCCTCGCGCTCATGCACGGCGAGCCGGTCTCCGCGCTGACGATGGTCGGGTCGCTCGTGGTCACGCTGCCAGGCTGCGTCGGCGTGGCGGCGTTCTGCTATCTGTTCTTCAACCGCGCGCCGGTCAGGGTGCTCAGGCATTTTGTGTGCGGGACATTCTACCTTGACGAAAGCGAGCTGACCCCGTTCCGGTGGATTGCCCTGCGGCAGGAGTCGCGCCTCCAGCGCAAAATCAAGCTGCTGATTATCAGCATGGCGGCGGTCATGGTGCTCGGGGCGGTCTTCATGGCGAACATGATTATGCGCGACATGGAAGGGCAGCTCAACGATACGGTCGGTTCGCTCTTCCGCCAGCTGCGCGGTCTGCCGCCGCGCCACGGGGGACCGCTCACGTTCGCGCTGCATTTCAACGACTTTTTCGTCACGGACGTGACACTGGTCCTGCTGCTCTTGCAGGGGGCGATTCCCATCGCGCTCATCGCGAACCACGTGGCGCAGGAGCGCATCGCGCTGCCGATTCTGCTGATGGAACGGGCGATGGACGACTTTATGGGCGGCACGTCGGGCGATGGGCGCACGTCGGTGCTCGCCATCCGCCTGCTGCCGATTGCCACGAACGACGAGATTCAGGACTTGCACCGGACGCTCTGCAAGACGACCGCCAACATGACCAGCTACATCGACCACGTGCGGAACGAGGAGCGGCTGCGGGGCGACCTGCGCGTGGCGCAGGAGGCGAACAAGGCGAAGTCCGCGTTCCTGTCCAACATGAGCCACGAAATCCGCACGCCGATTAACGCCGTCCTTGGCTTTGACGAGATGATTCTGCGCGAGGCGACCGAACCCGCCATCCGCGACTACGCGCGCGACATCCGCAACTCGGGCAAGACGCTGCTCAGCCTCATCAACGACATCCTTGACTTCTCGAAAATCGAGGCGGGAAAGATGGAAATCATCCCCGTGCAGTACGAGCTTTCGAGCGCGGTGAACGATTTGGTCAACATGATTCGCAAGAAGGCCGAGGACAAGCACCTCGCGCTCACCGTGCGCGTAGACCCCGCCATACCGCACCTGCTGTTCGGCGACGAGGTGCGCGTCAAGCAGTGCGCGCTGAACATCCTGACCAACGCCGTCAAGTACACGCACGAAGGCTCGGTCACGCTGAACGTGACGCACAAAAGGACGGGCGATGACACGATTGCGCTGACCGTGCAGGTCATCGACACGGGCATCGGCATCAAGGAAGCGGACGTGCAGAAGCTGTTTACGGCGTTCGAGCGCATTGAGGAGGAGCGCAACCGCACGATTGAGGGCACGGGCTTGGGCATGAACATCGTGCAGCAGCTGCTCTCGATGATGGGCTCGTCGCTCGTCGTCAAGAGCGAGTACGGCAAAGGCTCGGACTTCTCGTTCACCGTGGAGCAGAAGGTGCTGGACTGGGAGCCGGTGGGCGACATGACGCGGCTCTACCACGCCGCCGCCGAGGCCGCCTACCGCGAGTCCTTCACCGCCCCCGACGCGCGCATTCTGGTGGCGGACGACACGCCGCTCAACCTCAAGGTGGTGCAGGGGCTGCTCAAGCAGACGCGCATTCAGATTGACACGGCGGAAAGCGGGCGCGCGCTGCTCGGCCTTGCGCGGCAGAACCGCTACGACGCGATTTTCATCGACCACCGGATGCCCGACATGGACGGCGTGGAGACCCTGCACGCGCTGCAAGGGCTTGCGGACAGCAAGAACGCGGGCGTGCCGTGCATCGCGCTCACGGCGAACGCCATCAGCGGCGCGCGCGAGTATTATCTGAGCGAGGGCTTCACCGACTACCTTTCCAAGCCGATTGACTCCGCCAAACTGGAGAAGATGCTGCGCACCTACCTTCCCGCGGACAAGGTGCGCCTCACGCAGGAGGGCGCGCCGCAGGACGGCGACGGGGCGAAGGCAGACGCGGCGGACTTTCCCGCCATGGAGGGCATCGACCTTGCCGAGGCGCTCAAAAACTGCGGCAACGCGGACATCCTGCGCGAGGCCTTCAAGGACTTCCACGCGAACATCGCGGCAAAGTCCGCGCAGATTGCCGCGCTCGCCGACGCGCGCGACTGGAAGAACTACACCGTGCTCGTCCACGCGCTCAAAAGCTCCGCGCGGCTGGTGGGCGCCTTGCAGCTGAGCGCGGACGCGAAGTATCTTGAGGCCTGCGGCGACCGGGGCGATGCCGCCGAGATTGCGGCAAAAACGCCCGCCCTGCTGGAACTCTATAGGAAGTATCAGGAGCTTCTCGCGCCCGTCGCCGGGAGCGAGAAGCCGGACGCAGAGAAGCCGGACATCACGCCGAAAGCATGGAACGACGCGCTTGCCGCCCTGCGCGAGGTGGTGGGCGCGTTCGACTTCAGCACGGCGGACGCGATTGTGGAGCAGGTTGACGGCTACCGCCTGCCCGCTGCCTACGCGGCGCGGTGGCAGGACATCAGGACCGCCGTTGCGAACGTGGACCAGGCGGCGGCCATGCAGGCGCTGGACGGCAAATGAGCGATGACGCACCCGCGCACGAGCGCTATATATACGCCGGCGCGGAGCAGTTGCGCTGCGGCTTTACCACGGGAACCTGCGCCGCGCTCGCAAGCCGCGCCGCCGTGCAGTCGCTGCTGGGCGGCACCGTGCCGGAAACCGTCTCCCTGCGCACGCCGAAAGGCTGGCTCGCCACCGCGCCCGTCATCGCGGACGGCACGCTCGTGCCCTTTTCCCGGGGCGGGCGGTCGTTCCGCTGCGGCGTTCGGAAAGACGCGGGCGACGACCCCGACGTGACCGACGGCTGCCGCGTCTTTGCCACCGTGCGGCTGACCGCCCGTGAGGGCGGCGTTTCCGTCACGGTGGACGGCGGCGCGGGCGTGGGGCGCGTCACCAAGGCGGGGCTTGAGCAGCCGGTCGGCGCGGCCGCCATCAACCGCGTGCCGCGCGCCATGATTGCCGATGCCGTCACCGCCGTCTGCGAGTCCTCCGGCTTTGCGGGCGAAGTCGCCGTGACGATTGACGTTCCCGGCGGCGAGCGGCTTGCAGGGCGCACCTTCAACCCGCAGCTGGGCATTGTCGGCGGCATTTCTATTATCGGGACGAGCGGCGTGGTCGAGCCGATGAGCGAGCAGGCGATGCGCGACGCGCTTGCCGCCGAAATCCGCGTGATTGCCGCGCAGTGCGCGGGAAAAGCCGCCCGCCCGCTCGTCATCACGCCGGGCAACTACGGCACGGCCGTCGCCGCGCGCCTTCCCGAACTGGCAGGAATCCCGCAGCTCACGTGCGCCAATTTCGTGGGCGACGCGCTCGACCTTGCCGCCGCCCATGCCTTTACGCGCGTCGTGCTGGTCGGCCACGCGGGAAAATTCGTCAAGCTCGCCGGCGGCATCATGCAGACCCATTCGCGCGTGGCGGACTGCCGCATGGAGCTGCTCTGCGCCCACGCCGCCCTCTGCGGCGCGGACACGGCTACCTGCGCGCGCGTCATGGACTGCCCCACCGTGGAAGCCGCGCTCGCCGTGCTGGACGACCGCGCCCTTACCGCGCCCGTCGTGCGCTCCCTGCTCGCCGCCGCCCGCCGCCACGTCGCCCGCCGCGTGAGCGGCGCGTACCCGTTTGCGCTCTACCTCTTCACCCCCGAGCGCGGCATCCTCGGCATGACGGAGGGGTGAGCG
>JAFLSP010000093.1:0-3025 GCA_022510885.1 Treponema sp.
GCGAGGACGAGGTGAACAAACTCGCCGGCGGCGACGGAAGCGGACGCATCCAGCGCTAAGCCGACTGCACATGGCGAACGACCACCCTCGGGTGGTCGTTTTTGTTTTAAAACCGCTTCGTAACCGAAAATCCTGCCGGGGTCAGCGCAATCTGCGTGTCCTTGGTGTTGAGCGTGTGCAGCCACGGCACGAGGAATCCGACCGCCGTTCCGACTGCCGCGCCCATGAGCACGTCCGTGGTAAAGTGACAGCCGGCATAGATGCGCGAGATTCCCGTGAAAGCGGCGAGTCCGTATGAGATTGCCGCAAAGGGGATTTTGAAGGACGAGTCGGGAAACCATTTTGCGTATGTGTATGTGCCAAATGTCGCCGCCGCGAACGCCATGGTCGTGTGGCCGCTGAAAAACGAGCGGTTCCAGTCGTCCTCCATGCCTTCGCCGCCAAAGTAGTAGTTGTAGGGGCGGACGCGCAGGACGAGCGGCTTTGTGATAGCCGGGAGCGTGTGCGCCATGAGCAGCGTCTCCGCCGCGATGACGGTCTGCGTGAGCAGGTCATTCAGACCGTAGTTTTTGTAGACGGCATACGAGTTGAGCAGCACCACGCCGGCGGGCAGCAGCACCACCATCACGTCTCCCGCGCGGTCAAGCGGCTTGTTGTAGCGGTGCATAAGCGCGCGGTCAAAGGCATTCACGTCCTCCTCGTCATAGAACGTCGTGCCGTCCCAGTCATCCTCGGCGGCGGTAAAATCGTAAATATTGTGGAACAGCTCCCCGGCAAGCAGTGCCGAGCCGAGCGGGATTTCCGTCTTCAGGTCGAGCGCGAAAGGCTGTGCGGCAAGGCGCGCGGCGAGCAGCCCGACAAGGGCGGTCAGTACGATGTGTTTTTTCTGCATGGAAGTAGTGTACCATGTATGGATTTTTTTGTATACTTCAAGTAATGGTGCTGAAATGTATTTATTTCGCCGGTAGCTTGTGCCTTCTCCTCTACGGCATGAAGCTGATGAGCGACGGAATTCAGAAAGGCGCGGGGCAGAAATTGCAGAAAGCCCTCGCCTTCGTGACGGGAAACCGCCTCGTCGGTCTGCTGACGGGCATGGTGCTGACGATGGTCATTCAGTCGTCGGGCGCGACCACGGTCATGGTCGTCACGTTCGTCAACGCCGGGCTGATGACCCTGCGGCAGTCAATCGGCGTCATTTTCGGCGCGAACATCGGCACGACGATTACGGGATGGATTGTCGCGCTGTTCGGCTTCAACTTCAAGATGGAAATGCTCGCCGTTCCGATTTTTGGCGTGGGATACCTGTTCACGCTCATCAAGCGCATCCATAAGGAGAACGTCGGTCACGCGATTATGGGATTCGCGCTGCTGTTCATCGGCTTGGGCTGGCTTTCAAGCGCGTTTCAGTTGGAAGAGGGCGGCGCGTTCGCGCAGTTTTTGGTGCGGGTGCAGGGGTACGGCGCGCTGACCGTGCTGATTGGCGTGGTGGTGGGCGCGGCCATCACGGCTCTGCTGCACTCGTCAAGCGCGATGAGCGCGATTATCATCACGATGGCGTACAACCGGCTCATCACCTGGGAATTCAGCGCGGCAATGATTATCGGCTCGACCATCGGCTCGACGATTGACGCGATTATGGCCTCGTTCGGGGCAAAGCCGGACGCAAAGCGCGTGGCGACGGTGCACGTGCTGTTCAATCTTTCTACAGCGGTCATCGCGCTCCTGCTGTTCAGACCGTTCCTGAATTTCGTGGACTTCATCACGCCGGGCAATGCCGCACATCAGATAATCTACCATATCACCATGCTGCACACGGTTTTCAAGGTCTTTGGGGCGGTGCTGTTCCTGCCCTTTACCAAGCAGATTGAGTGGCTCATGCGGCGGCTGATTAAGGACGACGAAAACGCCATTCCCACCGAGTATCACCTTGAGTTCAACGAGCGCATGGCGGCGGAGTCGCCCGAGGGCTGCGTGTTCCGCGTGCAGCGTGAAATCGCGGTGTTCTCCGACGTGGTGGTGGAGATGTTCGATTCTTTGCAGGAGGGCCTGCGCGCGCCGAGCGACTTTGTGGAGAACCATTTTCCCAAAATCGAGCAGCTGGAGCACTACACGGACAAGATGCAGGACGAAATCCTGCACTATCTGGTGCGCTGTACGCACCTGCATCTGAGCGACGAGTCAAAGGACAACGTTTCGCTGATGATGCAGATTGCCGGTGAGATGGAGAGCATGGCGGACGGCTGCATGAACATCGCCAACCAAATCAAGAAGTCCGTGGACCGGAGCATGACCTTTCCCGAGGAGGACGTTGACCGCCTGCTGCCGTACTTTGAGCTTGCGCGGCAGTTCCTCTATTTTATCCGCAAGAACATCGCCAACATGCAGACGCTTTCCGCCGAGCAGTTCCAGTTTGCGAGCGACCTTGAGCAGCAGATTGACGACGAGCGCCGGAATCTGCGCCGCGTGGCGCGCGACCGCCTTGAGAACGGCGGCGACGTGCGCTCCGAGCTGCTCTACATCGACATCGTGCGGCAGATAGAGAAAGTCGGCGACCGCTGCTTTGACGTTGCGAGCGAGCTGGGGCGGAAAGTGCGCGAGGCCGCGCGGGCGTAAAGGGGGCTTGTATGTACGAGTCGGGAGAAAATTATCTTGAGACAATCTTGCGTCTGTATGAGGAAAACGGCTTTGTCCGCTCTGTTGACGTGGCGCACCGCATGAACGTGTCGCGCCCGAGCGTGAGCCGCGCCATGGGCATTCTCGAAAAAGACGGCTACATCGAATTCGTCCTTGGCAACACGATTAAACTCACCGAAAAGGGGCTTGCAAAAGCCCGCGACATCTATGGTCGCCACAAACTGCTTACCACATTCTTGCAACTGATAACGAACCTTCCCCAAGACCAGTGCGAAGAGAACGCCTGCCGCGTAGAGCACGACATCGACGTGGACGTGGTAAACGGCATCCGCGCCTGGGTGGACTGCCATTCAGCGCAATCGTGACGACGAGCGCGCTTGCGTTTCGGCTG
>JAFLSP010000093.1:3125-7034 GCA_022510885.1 Treponema sp.
CTTGCGGTACAATCATACCGTCGGCAGGAGAGCAACTTGCGTGTGGTGAGGTTTCCGTGGCAGAGCCAACATTTGCGTTTGACGTGCACATGCACCTGATTCCTTTGCACCACGCCTGCATTTCCTCCTACCTGGAGCTGGCGCGGGAACGGGGCGGGCAGGAAGTGTTTGCGCTTGCGGCGGCAAAGGACTACATCGCGAAAGGCGTTTTGAGCGGCAAAGGCGACGTGTTCAGCCTGCTCAACGCCATGGAGCGGATGCCCGCGGACGAAATTGCGCTGTATGAGGACGACATCAGCGGCGTGTTTACGGACGGCGCGCTCATGCCCGTGCTGGACGGGAGCGGCATCCACATCATCGGCGGCGGCAAGCGGCTTTCCTATGATTATCTGGTGCTGTGTCCGCAGATTATGGACTTCAACGCCGAAGTTACGCTGTCCGGCCGCTACAGGAACGCCCCGCGGCACGACCTTTTCAAACAGGCAATGCAGATTCTGGACGGCATTGCCGAATACCGCCGTACTCACCCACAGAGCCGCATCATCCTGCGCCCGTTCCTCGGCATCAATCCGCTGAACTACGAGCCGGATTTTATCCGCACGCTGCTGGAGACCTGCTTCGGCAAGAAAAGCGGCTGGAATCCCCGGCGCGAGCGCATCCTTGACGACTGGAAGCGGGCGGGCAGACGGCACAGGGGACGCTTTGACGTGCGGCACCTGCCGTATAAGAATGCCTTTGCGGGCATAAAACTCTATCCGCCCATGGGCTTTGACCCGTTCCCCGACGACGCGGCACGGCGCGAGCGGACGGAAATCCTGTTCGGCTTTTGCGAGGAACACGGCGTTCCGATTGTGACGCACTGCGATGACCAGGGTTTCCGCACCGTCTCGCTTGAGGATTCGTTCAGGTTTACCAGCCCGGAGCGTTGGGAGCGCGTGCTTGAGGCGCATCCGAATCTGTATATCGACTTCGCGCATTTCGGGCAGCAGTATTATAAATGGCTTGAGATTGACAAGGACAAGAGCCTGCCGCAGAAACTGCTCGACCTGATGACAGGCGCAGTCCCGACTTGGCACGAGCGCATCCTGCACTTGATGAGCGTCTATCCGCACGTCTACAGCGACTTTTCGTTCGGCGGCACCAAGGCTGACATCTGGAAAAGACTTAAGCAGACGCTGGACGCAAGCGGCGGAGAAGCGCGCGACTGCTACGCGCACCGCCTCATGTTCGGGACGGACTGGCCGCTCTGCCTGACAAAAATTCCCGGCGCGCTCGAATACTGGCGCGGTTTTGCCGACAGCCCGCTCCCCGCCGACCTGTGCCATGTAATGGTGAGCGAGAATCCGCAGGACTTTTTGTTCAGGGATTAGCGTCCGCTAGTCCGCGCCTTCCGTGTAGAACTGGCAGCCGCGCTTGCCCAGCTCCTTTGTCTTGTACAGCGCCTTGTCCGCCTTCTTGTACAGCTCCTCGTTGTAGCCGGTGGGCGAGAACGCCGCGCCCACGCTCACGGAGACGGGCTTGATGCCGTCCTTCATGTTCGCGAGCTGCTCGTTCACGGACGCGATTTTCCGGACGATGATGTCGCCCGAGTTCGCCTTGTAGTCGGGAAGCACCGCCGCAAACTCGTCGCCGCCGATGCGCGCAACGTAGTCGCTCTTGCGGAACGTGCTTTTGAGGATTCGCGCAAGCTCCTTCAGCGCGGTGTCGCCGCCCGCGTGTCCGTAGGTGTCGTTGATGTGCTTGAAGTTGTCCATGTCGATGAGGAGCAGCACGATGGGCCACTTCTCTTCGGCGGAATTCTGGCAGATGTTGTCGAACGCGCGCCGGTTCAGAATGCCCGTCAGCCCGTCGTACTCCGCCTTGACCCTGAGCTTCTTCTCGTTCTTCGCCTTGACCTCGTAAATCTGGTTGTAGGTCTTGGCGAGGTACTTGAATTCCGTCGAGCCGATGACGTTGAGTTTCTCGTCCTTTTTGATGGAGTTGAGGAAATTCTTGAGCGGGTGCAGCACGAAATAGGCTATCGCCAGGAAAATGAGCGCGGTGATGACGAGCAGGACGAAGAAGAGGAAGCGCAGCCTCTGGAGGTAGTCGCCCAGGTTCGTGGAGTTTATCCGCAGGTTGCGCTGAATCTCGTCCTCGATGCTCGTGACCGTCAGGTTGCAGTTCTCGTTCACGCGCGTCTTGTAAATCAGGTAGCCCTCGCCAAAAAGCATATTGACCGCCGCGCTTCCCATTTCCTCCGGCGTGAGCCGCCGGTCGCTGCTCCGGATTTCCATCTGCCGTATCTCGTCCGGAATGTCCTTGATGCTGTCCTTCCGCGCCTCGTAGCCGAGCTTGATGGCGTAGGTCTCGATGTTTATGAGGCTCTCGGACTGCTCGATGGCGATTTGCAGCCGCTGGTAGGCAAGGTCATGCACGGAGCACACGTCCTCCAGTGCCTTGAAGGCCTGCGTGCGCCGCCGCGTCACGTTCTTTTCCTCCAGGTATGCCTCCGCATAAGCCGGGTCGCCGTTCAGAATGAACAGCCGCGCCTGCTCGGTCAGGAAGTTCGCCGAATCCTTGATGACCTTGGAGCTCTGCTCGCAGATGATGAATTTGTCTATCGCGTCCTCCACCGCGTCAAAGCGCCGCATGACGCTGTTCGAGATGAGCAGGATGAAGAGAAACACGATTGCCGTGATTGCGATGAAAAACGTGGTGAGCAGCGTGATGTTTATCCCGCTGATTTTTTCGTCGGCGGCAGCCGTCGGAGCAAGTTCATTCATTTCGTCTGGCATATATAATCTCTTTAGGGCAAACATAGTCGTTTTTCAGTGTGCCTCGCCGTTTGACTGAATAGATATGGGCGGAAGCGGAACTGAGACCGCTTCCGCCTCCGCCTATTTCGCAAGGTCAAGAATCTTCTGGTACAGCTCCGGGTAATCCTTTGCCGCTTCCGCAATCATCTCCCGGCAGGCCTCCTGCCACGGCGTGATGTCGTCAACGTCGGTTATGGTCGCGCCCATCGCGACGAGCTGCTGCCTGATGCCCTCCTCCGACTCCTCCACGATTTTGCGGCAGTAGTCCGAGGCGTACTTTCCCGCCTCCATCAGAATGCGCTGCTGGTTCTCCGAGAGCGCGTCCCACGCCTGTGACGAGATGACCACCTGCACCGCGCCGAGCATGTGCCCGTCAAGGATGAGGTACGGCGCGACCTGATAAAAGCTGTTCGTGAGGTAGTTCGAGATGGGCTGCTCCCCCACCTCCGTCTTTCCCGTCTGAAGCGAGCCGTACAGGTCGGTGAACGGCAGGTCCACCGGCTCCGCCTTGAGCGACTTTGCGAGTTCGGTGAGGACTTCGCCCGAGACGCGCGTCTTCTTGCCCGCCATGTCCTCGATGCCGGAGATTTTCTCCGTGCTGAAGAAGTGGCGGAATCCCTCCTCGCCGTAGAACAGCCCGCGCATTTTCATGTCCAGCTCGACCGGCTCGTTCAGCAGTTCCTGCGCGATGTCGGACGACGCGAAACGCCAAAAATGCCCCGCGTTCGAGAACGTGAAGGGAATGGAGATGAGCTTGGACTTCTTCCCGCCGTACTTGGCGAGGCTCGCGGAAATCCGCACGAGCTGTATCGTCGGGTTCTCCGACATAAAGACCTTCATCACCTGGCTCTCGTCGCCCAGAATGCCGGAGCATTGCAGGTCGATGGTGATGCTGCCGCCCGAAAGCTCCTCGACTTTCTGCTTGAACGCCAAGTCCATCTGCCCGCAGATGGAGTCCTCCGGGTTCACCTCCGCCATCAGAAGCGTGACGGGCTTGTCCTCCGCCTTTTTCTGTCCGTCTTTTTTGCACGCGGCAAAAAGAAGCAGCGACATTGCCGCTGAAATCAGGAGTGTTTTTCGTATCATGTGCTACCTCGGTAGTTTTAGGGTA
>JAFLSP010000094.1:0-4873 GCA_022510885.1 Treponema sp.
TCGGCACGATGCAAAGCGACGTGGATTCTGTTGTCAATACGCTTGACGCGCAGGTGCGGCAGCGAATCGACGCGATGCAGAACGACGTGGACACGACAATCAACACCTTCGACACGGAAGTGAAGCAGAAAATCGGCACAATGCAGAATGACGTGAATTCGGTTATCACGACGTTTGACACGCAGATGCGGCAGAAAATCGGCACGATGCAAAACGACGTGGATTCAGTCGTCAACACGCTTGACGCGCAGGTACGGCAGAAAATCGACACGATGCAGAACGGCGTGGATATGGCAATCAACACGCTCGATACGCAGGTCAGCGACAAAATCAGCGCGGTGCAGGACGAAGTGAACGGCAGGGTCGCGGGCTTGCAAGAAAGTCTCCAGACGGCGGAGCGGACAAAGGCGGAGTTGCAGGCGTTCCAGGCGCAGACGGACGAGCAGATTGCCGCCGTGCGCAGCAACATCGAACACCTCAAAGAGGAAGTGTCCACCGTGTACGGGGCAAAGCAGGAAGAGCTGCTGAATACCATGGAGACGCAAATCGACAAGTACCGCGCGAATCTGGAATATCGCTTGCGGCAGCTTGAGAAAACCGAATCTGACATTGATGTGCTTGGGGAAAACTTGCGGCAGTCGCTTATGCAGGTGGAGGGGCGTGTGAATGATACGTTCTCCGCATACACGGCGGCGCAAGAACAGCAGCAGGCGGACTTTGCGCAGCGCGTCAAGGATAAAAATGACGACATTGCCGAGCAAATCGCGCTGCTCGCAAGCCAGGTGAATGAACTCAAGGCGACGGCAAGCGAAAACGTGAGCGCGACGCTCAAAGATTTTGAAGAAAACTTCGGCATGGACTTGCGTCGCCGCAGCGATGATATTGAAGAGCGGCTGAACGCATGGAAACAGCGTCTTGATACGGAATTGATTGCGCTCACGGGCGATTACGAGGAGAAGCGGCGCGAACTTGAGACGAAGTATCTTGAGGAACTCAAGGAGCGCATTGAGGAACTTGAGGCGCAGGGGCGTGAACAAACGCAACGCTACGAGACGGGGATTTCGACGACGTTGGACGACATCAACCGGCGCGTGACGAACACGGAGCAGACGGTCAATGCGTTCATAGACAAAGCGAACATCGATTTGCAGTCAGTGACGGACAGTTTCAACAAGCTCCTTGAGTCGAACTTCTCTGCCTACGGACAGCGCATTAACGAAGTGATTGCGAAGGCGCAGCAGGAGACCGAGGAGCGGCTTGCCGCCATCGAGCAGACGGTGCATGAGCACAAAGAAACGCACAAATCCAACATCGACACGATGCGCGGTGACCTTCAGACCTGGCAGAAGTTGCTCAAGTCGCAGTTTGATGACTCAAAGGAACTGGTCATCAAGCAACTCACGTCACTCCGCGATACAGCAAATCTGCGGATTGAGGAAATCAAGGCGGAGTTTGAGCAGAACCTTGCCGCCTTTAAGAACAGCGCGTATGGCAAGCAGGTCGAAATCAATGCGGGCATGGACGTTTTGCAGAAACAGGTCGCTGCCGCGCTCGCGGATTACGAGACGCGCTCCGCGCAGATTCTCGACGAGCAGCAGAACATGTACGAGGAGATGCTGCAAGAGACGAAGCGGCGCATTGACGAGCAGACGAGCAATTCTGAGAAAACAGTCCGTGACCTGCGCGAGCAGATTCAGAAAATCACCGATAAGGCCGACCGGCTTGAGACGGACATGACCATGCGGATGCAGAGCGATGCCGCCGACTTGCAGACGCGCTTCAGCGAAATCGACCAGCAGGTCAAGGCGTTTGCCTCGCAGATGCAGGTGTACCAGACGGCGGATAAACTTCAGGCAAAACTGGATGCGGAAATCAGCAAGCTGAACAACGACCTTGCCAAAGTGGATACCTACCAGCCCGCCGTGCAACGCCTGCTTGCGTCTTTTGGCCAGCTTCAGGGCATGAACGAGGACGCGAGCAACAAACTTGCCCGCTTTGAGGCACAGAAAGCGCACATCGATTCGTTGAACACCAAGTTTGACCGGCTGCTTTCGATGAGCAACAACATGGACGCAAAAATCCAGGAACTGCATACGACGAACGACGACTTGCAGAACGTGCAGATTGCGGTACGGAAATTCCAGGACACGCTGGGCGACATCTCCAATCACTACGACCGCCTGGAGAAAAAGCAGGAAGTGATTGAGCAGGTTACTGCCGACGTGGACAAGAGTTTCGACAACCTTAAGGAACTGGAGCGGCGGATGGACGATGCCGTGCGTCAGAGCGCTACGATTCCCGAAGCCCTGAAAGGCATTCAGCGCGACATCGACACGCTGATGTCGAACACGGACAAAGTGAACGACGCGGTGGACAAAATCGCGTCGATTGAGTCGGTGCTTTCGGAGACCGAGCAGCGCATTCAGCAGGTGCAGACGGCGCGCACCGGCATTGCCGGCGTGGAGACGCGCTTGCAGAACCTTGACAAAGAGATTGAGCGGAAAATGGGCGTACTGCTGCGCGCGACCCAGGCAGACCTCGAAAAGAACCCGGGGCAAGTGGCGCACGGCATCACCCCGCAGGACCGCGAGGCGATTGTGCAGCTCAAGAAGCAGGGCTGGACGGTTGACGAAATCGCGCGGCGTATGCACCGCAGCGTGAGCGAAGTGGAGCTGATTTTGGAGATGCCGAGCGACTAGCGTCTGACGAGCAGGCAGGTGGCGAATGCTTCGACCACCTTGCCCGTGCCGACATCGCCCGTTTTTTCGCCCGTCTTTGCCTTGACGAAAACCTGTTCCATGTCTGCCCCCAATACGCGGGCGATTGACGCGCGGACGGCATCGCGGTGCGGCAGGAATTTGGGCTGTTCAAGTGCTATCACGCAGTCAAGGTTGCCGAGCGTCCACCCTGCGGCGGCAACATCTTTCCACACGGTCGCGAGCAGCGTTTTTGAATCCGCGTCTTTCCACTGTGCGTCATCGGGCGGAAAATACGAGCCGATGTCGCCGAGTGCGGCGGCTCCCAGCAGCGCGTCGGTGATGGCATGAAGCAGCACGTCGCCGTCGGAATGCCCCGCCTCGCCCTTTTCAAATGGAATTGCCACGCCGCCGAGCATCAGTCTTCTGCCCGCAACCAATACGTGCTTGTCGTAGCCCAGCCCCGTGCGAATCTGCATATCATGCTCCGTTTTCGTTTGCGCAGGAATGTCCGATGGATACGTGATTTTCCTGTTTTCTGCCGCTCCCGCAACGATTTTTGTGCGCTGATACGTTTTCCCGTCCGCGGCAAAGCGGTCCCAAATCTCCGTGTCGTCGGTGCACTCGATGTGTTGTGCGGCGGCCGCCCGATGCGCGCGCACGAGCGCTTGCAGTCGGAACACCTGCGGGGTCTGCACGGCAGCAAGCCGCGCGCGGGTCAAATGGCGCGTGATAAAGCCCTGCGCGTCCGCCTCTTTCTGCGTGTCTACGGGAGGGAGCGCGGGAACGGACGCGCCGTATTGTTCCGCCGCCGCGTGGCAGTCGCGGACAATCTGCGCGGAGACAAACGGTCGTGCGCCGTCATGGATAAAAACCAAAGGATTTTCGCCCTCGCACTGCGCCGCCACGGCTTCAAGCGCGCGCAAAACGCTTTCCTGCCGCGTCGCACCGCCCGCCACGAACAGGAAGGTCGTCTGCGCAGACGCATGGATTCCGGCAATGCGCGGGTCGGCAAAGAGGGCAGCGCGGCAGGCATCTTCGTTTGCGGCGCGGGCAGCGTCCGTCTGCGCGGGGGGATAGGCAACCGCCACCACCGAAAAGGGCAGCGTCTCCAAAAAAATACGGGCGGCACAGGAAAGCACCGTGCCGCCGTTCATCGGCAGATATTCTTTCTTTATGCCGCCCATTCTGCTTGATGCCCCCGCCGCCACAAGCACGAGCACGGCGCGCCCGGACGTTCCGTCGGGCTTATTCGTCATCGTCGTCCACTGAGTCGTCATCGGAATCGTCTTCGTCATCATCGTTTGAAGCGCTGAATTCGTCAGAAAACTCGTCGTCATCGTCCTCGTCGTTGGGGTCAAGCATCGTCTTTTTTACGCTTATCGCACCGAGCGGCTCAAGCTTGGCGTGAATCATCGACTCAACTTCCTTCTCGCTCTTGCCCGTCGCGGACGCAATCTCGTCAATCAGCAGCTTGCGCGCGCTGTCGTACAATTTGCGCTCAAGAATCGGCAGCTCCTTCACTTTGGAACGGTGGTAGAGGCTGCGCACGATGCTCGCGATGTCGGCAATCGTGCCCTTTTTGAGCAGGTCGAGGTTCTGCTGGTAGCGCAGTTTCCAGTCGGACGTAATCGGCTCAATCGCCTCGCCCAGCAAGTCGAGCGCGGCAAGCGCCTCATCCGCGCCCACAATCGGGCGGATTCCCAGTTCCGCCGCGTTGTCCACCGGAACCATCACAATCATGTCGGAAACGTCAATATAGATTTTGTAATACTGCGTCGTCTGGTCGTTGAACGGGCGGTCAAAAACCTCCACAATCCTGCCGACGCCTTGGCTCGGGTACACGATTTTCTGGTCAATGGAAAATGCAAGCTCGCTCATATCGCATCATTATAGCATAAAATCGAAGAACTTGCAATTATTCTGCCTTTCCTTTATAGTAAACTACTTACGTTATGGAACATTTGACAGAAGAGACAACAATGGAAACGACTGCCGCGCAGACAGAAGAGACGAATGGGCAGGCTGTGGAGCAGCATGAGACGACAGCGGACGTAGTTGCGGAACAGGCAGAGACAGGCGCGGAATCGTTGGAGACGGCGGCAGAATTTGCCGAGGGGCAGGAAGAGACGGCCGAAAGCGACGAGATTTCTTTTGAGGATTTGGGGCTGGACGAG
>JAFLSP010000094.1:4973-7004 GCA_022510885.1 Treponema sp.
GGAAGAGACGGCCGAAAGCGACGAGATTTCTTTTGAGGATTTGGGGCTGGACGAGGCCACGCTTGCCGCCGTTGCGCGCAAGGGATTCAAAGTGCCCAGCCCGATTCAGGTGCTTGCGATACCGCGCCTTTTGAACGGCGACGCGAACATCATCGCCAAGGCGCGCACGGGCACGGGAAAGACCGCCGCGTTCGGCCTGCCGATTGTGCAGCGCATCCGCGGGCGGCATGACGGCGTGCGCGCGCTCGTGCTTGAGCCGACGCGCGAGCTTGCCGTGCAGACCTGCAAGGAATTGCAGTCCTTTGGCGACGGCGAGTTCCCGCGCGTGTGCGTGCTCTACGGCGGCGCGGCATACAACAAGCAGATTACCGAGCTCAGGCGCGGCGCGGAAATCGTGGTGGGAACGCCCGGGCGCGTGCAGGACCACCTCAAGCGCGGCACGCTCCAGATTGACAAGATTGACTATTTTATCCTTGACGAGGGCGACGAGATGCTCGACATGGGCTTCGTCGAGGACATCGAGGCGATTTTCGCGCAGGCAAACCCGAACAGCCGCATCCTGCTGTTCAGCGCGACCATGCCCAAGCCGATTCTCAAGATTGCCGAAGAGTTCATGGGCGACTACGAAATCTGCGAGGAGGAGGGCTTCGTCGAGGAGCCGCTGCTGATTGAGCAGAGCTACCTGTTCGTGCGCGAGGGCGACAAAATCGAAGCGCTCGTGCGCCTGATTGACATCGCCCCCGACTTCTACGGACTGGTCTTCACGCAGACAAAGAACGACGCCGACCTGGTGAGCCGCCTGCTCGACGAGCGCGGCTACGAGGTGGCGGCACTGCACGGCGACATTCCGCAGGCACAGCGCGAGAAAATCCTGGCGCGCTTCCGCAGCAAGAAGACGCGCGTGCTGGTCGCCACCGACGTCGCCGCGCGCGGCATCGACATCACGGGGCTGAGCCACGTGGTCAACTATTCGCTGCCCTTTGACGCGGCGACCTACGTGCACCGCATCGGGCGCACGGGACGCGCGGGCGCGACGGGCAGTGCCGTCACCTTCCTCCGCCCCGAGGAGCGCCGCCGCCTGGAATACCTGCGCAACGCCGTGCGCCGCGCCGCAAAGGGCGAGATGCAGGAAGGCACGATTCCGAGCGTGGAAGAGGTGCTCGGCACCAAGCGCACCCGGATGCTCGAACAGCTCAAAACGCAGCTGGAGAATGCGACGGACGATGGCTACGTGCGGATGGCGGAAGAACTGTGCGAGAACCAGGACGCAAAGACCGTGCTTGCGGGCGTGCTTTCCGCCTGGTACGGCAAGACGCTGGACAAAAGCCACTACGGCGACATCCGCGAGTACCGGGGCGGCCGACCCGACCGCGAGCGCGGCAGCCGTGGGAGCGTCGCGGCCGACCCGGGCCAGAAGCGGCTGTACGTGCAGCTGGGCAAGCGCGACGGCTACAACGCGCGCGCGCTTGCGGCCTATTTCAGCGGCCTGCTGCACATTCCCGGGCATAAAGTTGACCGCATTGAGGTGACGCAGAATTTCAGCCTGATAAGCCTGCCGCTCGCCTCCGCCGAAAAAGTCCTGCAAATGGCAAAAGAAGACCATTCGCTGCCGCATATCCACCTTGATTCGCAGGAGAACGGCGGCGGAGACCGGGGATTCGGCGAGCGTGGCGGACGGCGCGGCTTTGGCGGCGGCAGACACGGCGGCGAGCGGCGCTTCGGCAAAGGCGACTGGGACGGCAAAAAGTCGCGCGGCTTTCGGAACGACCACGGCCGCGCGAACGTGCATACCCCCACGGAGCGCGTCGGCGCGAGCGCCTACAAAAAGTCGAACCGCAAGAAAAACGAATTCTGATGGAGACGGCAGACTGCGCGGCAATCCGCGCGGCGGTCAGGACATACCCGCGCCATGTTGCCGGCAGGATTGTTCAGCAGGGCGGGCTTTCTGCCCTGCACGGCGCGGAACACAAGTGGCAGCTCCCGCCGCACACCGTGCGCGCCCTGCTTGCCGCCGCCGAGACATGGTGGCGG
>JAFLSP010000095.1 GCA_022510885.1 Treponema sp.
ATGGAAAAGACGGACGTGCAGGCAAAACTGAAAGAATTTTTTATGTCAAACCTTGGCGTGGACGGCGATATTTTGCAGTACGACACGCCGCTGTTCGGCGAGGAGGTCGGCTTGGATTCCGTGGACTCGCTTGAAATCATTTCGTTTGCCGATGATGAGTACGGCGTTTCGATGACGGGGCTTCCCAAGGAGACATTCCTGAGCATCAACACGATTGCTGATTATATTGTAGCGAACGCATAACGAAGTGCGGCGGAGGTGCCGCGATAAGGAATTCAGCATGACCGAAGAGAAAAATCGCTGTGTCGTGACGGGGCTTGGCTTGATTTGCGCCATCGGGAATTCCGTTGAGGAATCCTGGAACAACGTGCTCGCGTCAGTCTCCGGCATTAGGCACACGACGACCGTCGATACGGAGAACTGCTATGCGACGCTTGCCGCAGAGGTGCGCTGCGATACTTTGGATGACATCGACGCGCCCGAGGAAAAGGACCGCGCGTCCAAACTGTGTCTGAAGGCTGCGAAAGAGGCGCTGGCGGATTCCGGCCTGACGAAGGGCGACGACGACCCGCGCGTGAGCGTGATTATCGGCAGCTGCGTGGGCGGCGCGGTCAGCATTGAGCATTACTACAAGCACGGCAAGGACAAGGCGGACATCCTCAAAATGCCGATTGCGCCGATTGCCTCGCAGGTTGCGGAACTTGCGGGGGCGGGCGGCATCGTGACGAACGTGGCGAACGCCTGCGCGGCGGGAACGATAAGCATTGCCTACGCCTGCGACCTGATTCGCGCGGGCAAGGCGGACGTGGTGATTGCCGGCGGCGCGGACTCGTTCGCGTCCATTCCGTATTCGGGCTTCCTTTCGCTGCACGCGCTTGACGAGAACGGCTGCTCGCCGTTCAACCGCTGCACGGGCATCACCCTGGGCGAGGGCGCGGGCGTGGTGGTCGTGGAGTCCTACGCGCATGCAAAGGCGCGCGGCGCAAAGACCTACTGCGAAGTGCTCGGCGCGGGCATCACGACGGACGCGCACCATATCACCGCGCCGCGCGAGGACGGGCTGTGCCAGATTGAGGCGATTGAGCGCGCCATTGCGAATTCCGGCGTGGCGAAAAAAGACATCGGCTACGTGAACGGGCACGGCACGGGCACGGGCAAGAACGACAACGCCGAATTCCTTTCACTGCATACGGTGTTCGACGGCGAGAACGACAACCTGAGCGCGAGTTCCACCAAGGCGATGACGGGACACTGCCTGGGCGCGGCGGGCGCGATTGAGGCGGTCTTCTCAATCAAGGCGCTGACCACGAACACGGTCATCCCCACGCTGGGCTATTCGGACGAGGACAAGGAAAAACTCAAGGAAAAGGCGGGGAGCATCGAATTCGTGCAGAACGTGCCGCACGAAAAGGAACTGACCGCCGTCATGAGCAACTCGTTCGCCTTTGGCGGCAACAACGCGAGCATCATTTTCAGCAAGGACGCGGGCAACGTCAAAACGAGCGGCGCACGGCCGGACATCGCGATTACGGGCCTGGGCATCGTCAATCCGCTGGGACACACCAAGGAAGCCTATATCGCGGCGGTCAAGGCGGACGCGAAGCCGACGGAAACGAGCATTCATTCTACTATAGAAACGAGCGAATTCGACGACCTTGGCATCAAAATGGCGTTCTACCGCAAACTGGACAACTTCAGCCAGCTGCAAGTGGTGACGGGAATGCGCGCGCTCAAGGACGCGAGGCTGACCGTTACTGAAGAGAACGCAAAAGAGATTGGCAACATCGTCGGCACGAGCGAGGGCGCGCTCGGCTCGACCTATGACTTTGAGGAGCTGATTGGCGAGAAGGGCAACGCGAAAGGCAGCGCGTTCAAATTCCCCAACACGGTGTACAACGCGGCGGGCGGCTATCTTTCTATCTGCTCCGGGCTGAAAGGCTACAGCGTCACCGTGACGAGCGGACCGCTCTCCGGCTTGACGAGCATTCAGTATGCGATGAACGTGATTACGGAAGGGCAGGAGAAAATCATGCTCGCGTCGGGCAACGACGAGAACATCCCGATTATCGACAACCTGTTCAGCGAGCTGGGCTACAAGGCGCAGTCGGTCGTCGCGCCATATACGGGTGCGGACGGCTTTGTGCTGGGCGACGCAAGCACGACTTTGGTTCTTGAGGACGATGCGAACGCACGGGCGCGCGGTGCGACTGTCTATGCGCATATCCTCGGCTACGGGAACGGTCGGCACAACGTGCGGTTCGGCGCGCTTTCCGGCACGGCGGACGCGCTGGAAACGGCGGTCGCCGACGCGCTTGCGGACGCGGGCGTAACTGCCGATGCCATTGACGCGGTGTTCGGCTTTGCGAACGGCATGAAGGCGGTGGACGACATCGAAAAATCGGTGATGGCGAAATGCTTTGCGGGCAAGCCCGTCATCGCCATCAAGGAGCGCGTGGGCGAAGGGCGCGCGGGAACGGCGGCATTGCAGGTCGCCCATGCCGCGCTCATGCTGCACGGCGACATTGCCGACGACCGCGCGTTCGTGTTTGCGGCGGACGGCTCGTTCGAGCGGAAGACCGTGGACGGCAAGGGGCTGCGCAAGGTGCTGGTGATTTCGTTCGCGCTCGGCGGGTCGTATACGGCAGTCGTTTTGGGAAAATAGCAGGCTAAGGAAACGCAGATGAAAGTGGCGATTGTGACGGGTTCGTCAAAAGGAATTGGCAAGGCGTGCGCGCTCCGTCTGGCAAAGGACGGCTGTGCGGTGGTAGTGAACTACAGCCGCTCGGACGATGAGGCGGCCGCCGTGGTGGACGCAATCAAGGCGGACGGCGGCGAGGCGACGGCGTACAAGGCGGACGTTTCCAAACTGGACGAAGTGAAAAAGATGTTCCGCGACGTGTACAAGCAGTACGGCAGCATTGACGTGCTGGTGAACAACGCGGGCATCGTGCGCGACGAATACCTGCTCATGCTCAATCCCGACACGCTCGACAAATGCGTTGACCTGAACATCAAAGGCTACATCTATTGCGCGCAGGCGGCGGTGCTCAAAATGTTCAAGCAGAAGCACGGCGTCATCATCAATATGTCTTCGGTCAGCAGCAAGTTTGCTCTCCCCGGGCAGAGCGTGTACAGCGCGACCAAGGGGGCGGTCAACTCGCTCACGCAGACGCTCGCAAAGGAGCTTGCCGGCTACGGAATCCGCGTGAACGCGGTCGCGCCCGGCTTCATTCAGACCGAGATGATTGACGCGATTCCGCAGGAAAAGCGCGACGAGTACATCAAGAACGTGCCGCTCCGGCGCTTCGGGACGGCGGAAGAGGTGGCGAACGTGGTCAGCGCGCTTGCGTCGGATGCCTTTGCCTACGTGACGGGGCAGACGATTGTGCTTGACGGCGGGCTGTCGCTGTAGATTTTCCGCGCGGCAGCGTCGCTTGCACATTCGGCAAAACCGTTGTATCATAGAGCGATGAATATTTTTGAAATCAGCCAGAAGATTGCACAGCGTCCGCCGTTTCAGATGATTGAGCGGGTGCTGGAGCTTGTGCCGGGCGAGCGCGCGACGGGGCTTAAGAACGTGAGCGTGAACGAGCCGTATTTTACGGGGCATTTTCCCGGTACGCCGATTATGCCGGGCGTTCTGATTGTAGAAAGTTGCGCGCAGTTGTGTTCGCTCGTGATTGAGAAAGACGAAAAAACTTTGGACGAAAACCTCTACGTGCTGCTTAAAATCGACGGGTTCAAGTTCGTCAAGCCGGTGATTCCGGGCGACCAGCTGGTGATTTCGGTGAACAAGACGCGGGGCGGCGGGGTGATTGTCGGCTTTGACGCGGTGGTGAAAGTGGACGATGCCGTATTCGCAAAAGGCAGCCTGACGTTTACGGCGATTCCCAAGGCATCGGTAGAGCAACGCTGATGGCAGGAAAAATCCTTTTGTTGAACGGAAGCCCTAAAAAGGAACGGAGCAATTCGCTGTTGCTGGCGCATTCCTTTGTGGAAGGACTGACGGCGAGCGGCAGTTTCGAGACGGAGACCGTGCATATTTCCGCGCTGAACATCAAGCCGTGCCACGGCTGTCTCACGTGTTGGGTGCGGGAGGATGCCACCTGCGTCATCAAGGACGACGACATTCCCGCGCTGCGCAAAAAGATTGAGGACGCGGATATTGTTATTCTGTGCGCGCCGCTCTTCCTGTTCGGGCTGCCGGGAACGGTCAAGGTGATGATGGACCGGCTGCTCGGCATGGTCAATCCGTACTACGGCAAGCCGATTCCGGCGGACGGGTCTGCCCTGCACGGTTTTTTCAAGCCGCATCCCGGGCAGCGCTTCGTGCTGATTTCGTCGTGCGCTTGGGTGGAAAAAGAAGTCGTCTATGCGTCGGTGTTCAGCCAGTTGGACATGATTTTGGGGAAGGGCGGCTACCTCGCGCTCACCACACCGCAGATGAACGCGATTATATACCACGCGGGCGGGCGGCGGCTGGTAAAAATGCAGTCGGATTACAAGAAAGCGGGCGAGGAATATGCGGCGACGGGTACGGTGCGCGCGGAGACGGTTGCCTACCTTGCGAGACCGATGTTCTCCGAGTCAGTATATCAGCAGTTTTTCGAGAAAATCTGGCGGAGACAGGACGGGGAGTATCAGTTGTATGGGATGGACAAAAAAAGCGATTGACAATCTGCTCCTCGCGTTCGGCAAAGTCTCTATCATGTTGGTGCGGATGTATATGCATCTCGTCTACCGCCCCAAGGCGCATTTTGTTGACCGTTCGGTGCAGACAAACCGGCTGAAAACGCCCTGCATCGTGATTGCGAACCACACGACGATTGTTGACCCGCCTTTCATCCTGTCAGTCCTGCGCGGAAAGACGGCGATTGTGATTGCGAAGGACTGGTTCGAGAAGCCGGGCATCAACTGGATTTGCCGCGCGGCGAACGGCGTTCCCTGCGACCGCTTCAACCTTGACACGGAATGGGCGCTGCTTGCCAAAAAGGAGCTGAAGAAAGGCCGCTCGGTGGTCATTTTTCCTGAAGGCAAGTGCCGCGAGGACGGCGAGCTGAACGAATTTAAGTCGGGCTTTGCGTTTTTGGCGCGCAGTACGGGCGTTCCCGTGGTCTGCGTCGGGCTTGACGGGGTGTATTCGTTCGGTCACCGCATTCATTACGTGGTGGACGTGCCGCGGCGCATTGAGCGGACGAAAGGCGTGGCATCTTCCGCGGATTTGGAGAATCATGCGGCGCAGCTGCGCGAGCGGGTCAAGCTGCTCAAAGCGGGCGCGTTGCGGCACAGCGTGGCGGGGCTTCCCGCGCCCGGAACGGTGTATGCCGTCGTGCCGCCAGTGCCCGAGCAGAGCGCAACAGGAACGGAGGGCGCACGGTGAAATACGGACTGGTCTTGGAGGGCGGCTCGCGCAAGGGCCTGTTCACGGCGGGCATTCTGGACGTTTTTCTGGAGAACGGCTTTCGCTTTGATTACATCGTGGGCGTTTCTGCGGGCGCACACGCGGCGCTCAATTACGTGACGGAGCAGAAAGGGCGGCTCAAGCAGGTGCTTACCCCGGAGTCAATCCGCTTGCGGACGCACCGGAACGGCTCCCTGTGGCGCGACGGCATCCTCAAGCAGATGCACTTTATGATTTACAAATACTCGTTCGACCGCAGAAACCCCTTCAACTTCAAGAAATTCTTTTCGTCGGACGTGCAGTGCGAAATCGTGGCGACCTGCGCCGACACGGGGCGGACGGTGTACTGGTGCGACCAGGACGCGCACGCAAAACGCCCGTCGCGCATTGCGAGCATTCGCCGCAACCGGCTGCTGCTTGACCACGTGTGCGCGTCGTGCTCGCTTCCGATTCTGTTCCCGCCCGTAAAAATCGGCGACCTTTTCTACGCGGACGGCTGCGTGACCGACTCCGTGCCGTTCGACCGCGCGCTTGAGCAGGGCTGCGACAGGCTCATCGTCATCACCACGCAGGAGCCGTGGGACGGGCCGACCGACTTCAAGAAATGGGACCTGATGCTCGCGCCCATGTACAAGAAAAAGTACCCCAACCTGTACCGCGCGCTGATGGACCGCTACGAGGACTACTGCCGGCAGGAGGCGCGGCTCAAGGCGCTGGAGGACGCGGGCACGGCGCTGGTCTTCCACCCGGTCGAAGTGCTGTGCAGCCTGTTCGAGAATTCGGCGGAGAAAATCGATGAATCCTACAACTACGGCGTCCGTTCGGCAAACGCGCGGCTCAAAGAAGTGAAGAAATTTTTAGGACTTGACGCATAACGCATAGACGCAAGGGGCGATGATGCGTACAATGGTAAGGCTATGTTGGAAAGTTACATTGTAAAGGGCCTGCTTATCGGCCTCATTTTTGGCATCCCGGCAGGAGCAAGCGGAACGATTACCATTCAGAAGACGCTGGAGCGCGGATTTCTGGCGGGATTCTTCACGGGATTGGGCGCGACCGTCGCCGATATGTTCTACGCGAGCGTGGGCGCGTTCGGCATCCACCTGATTGCGGACTTCATGAACGACCACATGCGGGCAATCCAGTTCGTGGGCGGCCTCGTCATCATCTGCTACGGCTTCTACACGATGTTCCGCAGCGCGAAAGTAAACGAAAAAGTCGCCAACGCCACGGGCATCATCAGCTGCTTCCTGACGGCGCTCGGCATCGGCCTCCTCAACCCCGCCGCCGTGCTCGCCTACCTGATGGGCTTTACGCTTTTCGGCGTGGCGGAAGCGGAGATGCTTTCCATCGCGCAGGCGGTTGAATTGGTCGTCTCGCTCGGCATGGGCACCGTCATCTGGTGGCTGGTCGTCTGCGGCTCAATTACCGTCCTGCGCCAGCGCATCACCGAGGAGACGAACCACAAACTGCACGTCGCATTCGGCATCATCACGATTACGCTCGGCTGCGTGTGCATTGCCCGCTCCCTTTTCCCCGCGTTCCCGGAGAACGTCATTCACGCGGTATTTGGGTAAGGCGGTACGGACAACGAGC
>JAFLSP010000096.1 GCA_022510885.1 Treponema sp.
ACACGGCGCAGGTGCGCGACGCACAGACGGCTGTCCGTATCCCCAAAACACAGGAGCTGACCGCCGCCGGCAAGCACATTTTCCTCACGCACGGGCATCTCTACGACGTATACTACGGCACGACCGACTTCTTCCACGCGGCAAAACGAGAACGCGCCGACCTCGCCTTGTTCGGACACACGCACATTCCCTATACGGCGCAGGAAGACGGCTTGTTGCTGATAAACCCCGGCAGTTGCGCACGTCCGCGCCGCAGCTCGCCCAACTCGTTCGCCCTGGTGACGATTGCCGAAGCCGGGATGACCTATCAGTTTTTCGCGATTGATGACAGCGGCAAGCACTTTACCGAATACGACCCGCCGCATGAAGAAATGTCGCTGTTATGGCAGTAGACTAGTTTTCGCCGAACGCGAACCCGTAGTAATCATGCCCGGGGTAGACCCGCACATCCTTCTCCACCGTCCGGGCAAGGCGGCGCAGGCTCTGCCGCATCTGATGCTCATTGCCGCCGTACAAATCCGTCCTGCCCCAAGAATGATAAAACAAGGTATCCCCGCTCACGAGCAGTTTTTCGCGCGCATTATACAGACAGCACGACCCCTTGGTATGCCCGGGCGTATGCAGCACCGTCCAGTCCGCAAGCGCGTCCGCCGCCGTGCCGCCAATGCACTCGGCAAGCGTCCTGCCGTCCTCCAGGAATCCCGTCGGTTCGGGCAGATTGCTCACGCTCGGCACAAAATCGAAGAAACCCATCTGCGCCAGCGCGTTTCCCTGCAACACGCCGCTGTTCGCGCCAATCATGTCGGCGTCGTCCTGATGTATGACAAGCGGGATATTCGGGTACGTTTTGACAAGAAACGGAAGCCCCGCCACGTGGTCAAAATGCCCATGCGTCAGCACGATGGCAGCGGGGTCAAGATGATGCTGCGCCAAGTACGCGGAGACTGCCGTCTCGTCACCGCAAAAGGCGCAGGAAGCGGGGTCCACGACGAACACCCGATTGCCCGCAAGCGGAACAATCAAGGTGTTTACGCCGAACGGTCCCGTATGCAGTACCGTCACGTCCATGCGGCGACGCTTACGCATCCTCCGAAGAACTTGAGCGCGGCGCGCGGGCTGCCAGGATTTCCTCGTCGGTCATCTCTGACTGCGCCTTTGCGAATGCCGCCTGCTCTGCCACCGTGTCGTTGTTCGTCACGGTGAAACTGTCCGCAATCGGCGCGGACGTGTTCTCCACATTGCTCGGCACGACCATATCAGCCGCCCGCTCCGTCTCGCGCGCCTCACCGCCGTCCTTCTGACGCGAAAGGTTCACCGCCAGTTTGCGCCCGCGGAAGTCGTAGCCGTTGAGCGCGTCAATCACCCGCTGCGCATCCTCGCTGTAGACCTGCACGAAAGAATAGTTCGCAAGCACTTTGATGTCGCCAATGCGCTCGCGCTCAATGCCCGCCACGCTACAGAACAGCCCTACCAAATCGCGCGGGAACACGCGGCGGTTGCGCCCGATAGAAACAAAGATGCTCGTCGCCACCGACGGGTCAATCTGCACGCGCGGCATCCGCTCAGGCAGTTCTTCGCTGTGCCCGCGCTCCGTGCGGTTCTCATACCGGTTCGTGCGCGGAGCGTCACGGCGGGCGTGGGAATCATCCCGCGCGCCGTCAAAATTGCCGCGTCCGTTCGACCGGAAAATCACGCTCGCGCCCTGCTTAAGCAGGTACGCCGCCACATAGGAACGGCGCGTGAGCGGCACGTTCTCTTTGAATACTTTTTTCAGCGACTCCAATGACTCCGGGTCAGCCTCAACTTTCGCAACCGCATCTTTCAAAAAAGCGGCGACCTTCTGCATATCAAGGTCATTAGTACGTCTCAATGCCATTTAGGACTCCTCATACAAATCTGCCACAAATCCAACATCGTTTTTTTCAAAACCCGAACGAATCAGCATCGGTTCCAGGATTTGGGGGATTCGTGTAATAATAAACCAACGAATTCCGTGCGACCGCAACTGAGACAGGCAAAAAGAAAGCAATGCCCGC
Organism: Treponema sp.; assembly: GCA_022510885.1. Lineage (GTDB taxonomy): Bacteria > Spirochaetota > Spirochaetia > Treponematales > Treponemataceae > Treponema_D. The sequence goes on from JAFLSP010000096.1 coordinate 2,037, forward strand.
GCGATGCCAAGCCCACGATAATTCTGATTCACAAAAAAGCGCGTCAGTACGACCGTCTTTTTTGCGCAGGACGGAAACGGCGCAACCATAAGGCAGCCGGCAAATTCATCCGTGAGCGTGCGGCACACAAAACCACGGGCATCTCCGCCCGTTCCAAAATCGCTCCTGCGCCACAGCTCCGCGAACGCCTGCCCCAGCTCGCCCTCTGCCGATTCCCGGCATTCTGCCAAAACCGCGTCTGCCCCCAGGGCAACACAATCCCTGTCCTGAGCGGGATTGTACGCGCGAAACACAAAATCCTCTTCGATAAGGTCATTGGAATCGTCAAAATCCTCCGACAGCACTTCCAAGCCCCACGACTCGCGCAACACGTTGTACCACTCCATGAGCCGGAAGCGCAGCTGCTTTTCTTTGTAAAAATGCCACTTCCGCTCCACTTCGGGATACCGCTTGAATATCGTCTTACAGTTCCGAAACACCCCCCTGCCGGCAATCAGCGCGTCCTTCAGCTCCTGCCGCGCCCGGGGCGCGTGCAAGTCCGAAACAAATGACTCCAGCATCCTGTAGCCGTCGCGGGAATCCCACGTCGGCAAAGTATATACCGTCTCCTCGTCGGCGGCTTCCCCTGCGGCAGGAACGACCGAGCCGGAACGCGCGTCCAGCACAAAATCGGCCTCCTGATTTTCCATGGCAAACATGATGTCATGGGCGAGGGCATCCGTCAAATCAAAAACCATATACCTGTTCTATAAAATAGCACCGAGCAAACCATGCCAAAACGCGCACGGCTCTGCAACACGCGGGGCGCGCTTACGTGATAAGCGGCAAATCCGCGCGCGACGTGATGACCTTGGAAATCAGGCCATAATCAACCGCCTCGTCCGCCGTGAGCCAGAAGTCGCGGTCGGTGTCCTGCACCACCTGCTCCTTGCTCTTGCCCGTCTCCGCCGCAATAATCTCCACGATTTTCGCCTTGCTCTTGGCGATTTCCTCCGCCTGAATCTCCAAATCAGTCGCCACGCCCCGGTACGAGCCGCCAATCAGCGGCTGATGAATCAGGTAATGGCTGTTCGGCAGACCAAGCCGCCGCTCCCTGGGCACCGCAAGCAAAATAAGCGCGCCCATGCTCGCAATCAGCCCCGTGCCCACCGTATAGACCGGCGCATTGATAAAGCGAATCATGTCGAAAATGCCGAAACCGTCGTCAATCGAACCGCCGGGAGAATCGATGTACAGATAAATCGGCTTGTCGCCGTCCGCCTCCAGCAGCAGCAACTGCTTGATGACTTTCTCCGCGTTCTCCTGACTGACCTCGCCGCTCAAAATAACCTGCCGCGTCTTTAAGAATTTCTCCGCAAGCGCGTCCTGCTGCGGCGACTCTGCCTTTTTCTCATCCTTGTCCATCACGATACCCATGAAAAACCTCATTATATACTATAGCGAAAATTTCCGACGGTGGCAACGAAAAAGAGCCGCCGTCACGCGACCTCATACGATGCCGTATATGCGCCGCGCTTGACGACAATCTCGTACACCATGAGCGTCAGCTGCGTCTCCACAAAGGCAGTCCCCAAGGCGCGGATTTCCATGTCCGTCTTGGAAAGCAGGGCGACAATCCCCGCCGCCTGCCCCTGCGTCCATACGCGCGCGGCACGGGCATACTGCGCACGAATCGTCTTGCCCGCAAAGCCGTTCTGCCGCAACGTGATGTCGTCCGCGTATGCACCGTGCGCGTGCAGGCGGTGCCACGCCAAAAGCCGCCGGAAGCACGAGGCAAGCCCCGCAATGAGCATGACCGCGTTGCCGTTCTTGGTCAGCAGGATTTTCTGCAAAATCTGCAAGGCGCCCTCAAGCCGCTTCTGCACGGACGAATCCGCATCCGCCATCGCGTCGAACAGCGTGAACGCCGATTCCTCGCGGTTGTGCGCAAGCAGCTGCTCCACGTCCGCGCCCGTAATCACGTGGTCCTGGGGAAAGCAGAGGAAAAACCGCCCGCACTCGTTGCGCAGTTCCTCCGTGTTGTTCTCCACCATGGCAAGCACCGTATCCACCGCGTCCGCGTCAATCGCGTAGCCGTTTTTGCGGAAGAAATTCTGCACCCACGCTTCTTTGCGCTCCTCGAACAGCTCCCAAAAGATTTTCTTGTGCTCCTTGGGAACCAGTTTTTCAAGCTTCGCGTCCACCGAGACGGCATCGCTCACCAGAATGAGCACGGACGATTCCGCCGGCGACGTGTTCTTTGCGGACGGCGTGACGGACGCAACCCACTCGCCAAGCAGGGCGATGTCGTCCTTGAGCTTTATCTGCTCCGCGCCGCGCAGGACAATGACCGTCGCCGGGCAGAACAGCGACTCGGTGCGCAGGCGGGCAACCACGTCCTGCACGCGCGTGTCCGCCGCATAGAACAGATAGTCATCGCTCGCACCGAACCGCTTTTTTACGTCCGCCTTCAGTTTTTCTATATAATCGTTGCGCTCACCGATTTCCGGTCCCGTGAGCAGGTAGACGGGAGCAGCCATGCCCTAATATGTCCGCACGATGTTGGAGAGGATGCCCACCACGCGCACGTCCGTGCAGTAAATCTCGCTGAACGCGGGATTCTCCGGGTGCAGGCGGATGCGGTCGGCTTCCTTATAGTAGCGCTTGAGCGTGATTGCGTCGTCAAGCACCGCGACCACAATCTGCCCGTCCACGGCAACCTCCGCCTGCTCCACGACCGCAAGGTCGCCCTCAAGAATGCCCGCGTCAATCATGCTCTGCCCGCGCACGCGCAGCGCAAAATAGCTCTTGCCCGGGCGCACGAACGGCTCGGTCAGGTTGATGTAGCCGTCAAGGTTCTCCTCGCACAGCAGCGGCTTTCCCGCGGCGACCGTGCCGAGCAGCGGAACCCGCGTCATGAACGGCATCGGGTCGCCGCTGCCGCCCTGCAACACGCGGATTGCGCGCGAGCGTTTCTGCGTGGAAGACAGGAAGCCCTTTTTCTGCAACGCGGCGATGTGGTCCTGCACCGCCCGCAGAGAAATGCCAAAATGCTCGCCGATTTCGCGCACCGTCGGCGGATATTTGTTTTCCTCGGTAAACGTGGAGATGAACGTCAGCACCTCCTGCTGTCTTGCGGTAATGCCCCTCATGTCAGTCCTCCTCAAAACGGTTCTCAAAAAGCTGATAGATTGCGTCCGCCGCCGCCTGCTCGTCCTCGCCCTCCGCCTGGAGGGTAAGCGTCGTGTTGTAGCCCGCCGCCATCGTAATCACGCCCATAATCGACTTTGCGTTCACCGAAACGGAATCCTTTTCCAACGTGATGTCGCAGGCGAACCGGTTCGCCGTCTGCGCGATGAGCGCGGCCGGCCGCGCGTGAATGCCGGCGCGGTTCCTGACCGTCACTTGTCTCTCTGTCATATATCCTTCCTCATTGCCATTCAGTATGAGTCGTCGCTGCCATAGTACGCCGACTGTGCCTCCCCCGTCTCAATCCATTTCAGGATGTTCTGGTTGAACTCGCGCGCCGAGTTGTAGCCCATGCTCTTGAGCCGCTCGTTCATCGCCGCCGCCTCAATGATGATGGGCACGTTCCGCCCCGGCTTGACCGGAATCTCAAGGCGCGGCACGCTGACCCCCAGCACGTCCATCGTCTTCTGCTCCGTGCCGAGCCGGTCGTACTGCTTGGCGGCATCCCAGTCCTGCAACTCGATGATGAGCTGCAGCTCCTTCTGCTCGCGGATTGCGCCGATGCCGTACATCTGCGCAACGTTGATGATGCCCAGCCCGCGGATTTCCATGTGGTGGCTGATGAGCGTGCTCGCCCCGCGCCCCAGCAGCGTGTTGCCGTTCACGCAGCGAACCTCCACCACGTCGTCCGCCACAAGCCGCTGCCCGCGCTCCACCAGCTCAAGCGCGCACTCGCTCTTGCCCACGCCCGACCGCCCCATGAGCAGGATGCCGATGCCGTACACCTCAAGCAGCACGCCGTGCATCGTCTTTTTGGGCGCGAACACGTTGGACAGCACGCGCACCAGCCGCCGCGTGAACTCCGCCGTCTCCAGCCCGGTCAGCAGGACGGGACAGCCCACCCGCTCCGCGATGGAGAGGAACGTCTCCTCCGGCGCCTGCCCGTAGGTGAAGATGCAGCACGGAATGCCGAAGGCGAACAGCCGCTCGATAGTGTCCGTCCGCCCCTCCGCCTCCAGCTCCTTGAGGTACAGGTACTCGCCGCGCCCGAAAATCTGGATGCGGTCGAACACGAACGCATCGAAGAAGCCCGAGAGCGCAAGCCCCGGACGGTTCGCGTCGATGACCGTAATGGCGCGCGTCAGCCCCTTGCGCCCGCCAATACACCTAAGGCTCAGGGCATCCTGCCCCGTCAAGTCCATGTCGAGCAAGTCAAGAACGGTAAACGGCTTATTGAGCATACGTTTACTATACTAAAAAACGTGCTTTTTTACAAGCACCAAAACAAAAAACTCCGCAAAAATACGGAGTTTTTTGTCCGTCAACGGCGCGGGCTACTTCTTGTCCTGCACCTTCTCCTTCTCTTTCTTCACCTTCACGTCGAGCACGTCCATCAGCTTGTTGAGCGCCGCGCCAAAGTCGTAGTCGCTCGCCGAAACGTGCGCCTGCACCCCCCAGCGGAAATTCGCGTCCGCGTCAAAGACATATTCCTTCTCGTGCTTCACGCGCACCATCAAATCGACGATTAAGTCCTCGGCATATTTCACCCGCTCCAGCTTCTTCTCAATCATGTCCGACTGCTTCTGCTCCAAGTTGAAGCCAACGGCCGTATACGTCTTGTTCATGGCGACTCCTTCCCAGCAGACGCTGGATTTCCGTGTAGTCCGGCACAGCGCGCCGGCAGATTGTATTATACAACGGATTCGGGGAAAAGGCAAAAAAAATTGCCGCGCGGATTTATGTAAAGGATAAATT
>JAFLSP010000097.1 GCA_022510885.1 Treponema sp.
TACACCCTGCTGTACAGCTCCGCCATTTCGTCGCGCCATGCGGAGCGCGCGCCGTCGCGCTGTTCCCACTCGATTTCCTTGATGATAGAAAAATGGCGCGTGTCGTGGGGGTTCTCAAAGCGGAGCACGGCGAATTTGCCGTTCCCGATGTAGGTCACGCGGTCTTTTTCGTGCAGCGGCTCCTGCTCGGACAAGGTTTTGATGATGCAGTCGAAATGCACGGGATTGCCGCTGCCCCGGTTCGCCATCGCGCTCGCCAAGTCCGTAATCGGCTGACTGCACAGCTCGCAGACCGTCGTGTGCGCCTTGAACTCACGGATGGCGGCTTCGGTCTCCGCCATGTCCTTGCGCAACTGCTGCTGGATTTCGGAACTGACGGACGGACGTTTCGGCTCACGCCGCTGCCCGTGCTGTCTGCCGCCGCGTTCTTTCTGCGCGGTATGTTTCTTCTGATTGCCGTTTCCGTTGTTGCGCCCGCGCCTGCGGTCATTCCGTCCCATATTCGCTCCCAAAATCAGTCTTTCCGCTCATAGGCGGGCGGCTCGCGCTCTATCCGCGCGAACACGTTGTCGTCGCCGTCCACCAGCCTGCGGCTCAATACCTGCGCAATGCGCTGCACGGCATAATCGACCCACTCCTCGTCGTGGATTTTCTGGCGCAATTCTAGCACGCGCGGAGAAAAAGGCATCGCGGTCTCATGATTTGCAATCATACAGGCTCCGAAAAAGCATCTTCGATATGGTACACTTCGCTCCAGTTCGGCATATCCACCACCAAAACATCGAACCGAACGGCATTATACCTATATTCTCGATGCTTTGCCAAGAATAATTGAGCGGTTTCTATGAGCCTTTTCTGCTTTCGCCGGTCAAGCTCGTGCGCAAGCGTCTCCACCTCCCCGCTCGGCAGCGTCTTGACCTCCGCAAAGACAAGCGTTCCGTCCTTCTCCGCGATGATGTCAATCTCCCCGCGCCGAGTGCGCCAGTTCCGGGCAAGGATGCCGTAAGCGTGTGATTCGAGCCATGCGCAGGCCTTGTCCTCGCCCGCGTTCCCGACTTCCCGCGTCGATGGTCGCCGGGTCATTGCCCGCCCCCGCCACGCTCCCGTTCCGCCCGCGCGATGAACGCAAATATCTTTGCCAGCACCTCGTAGGTCTCCTCGGGAATCAGCTCGCCCACGCGCCGCACGGAAAGCACGGTCGCAAGCGCGTCGTTCCGCACGACCGGCACGCCGTTCTCCTGCGCGAGGGCAAGGACGCGCTCCGCAAGCCGCCCCTGCGCCACCGCGCTGATGTACGGCGCGTCGGCATCCGGCGGATAGGCAAGCGCGACGGCTTTTTTCATCAGATTTCCCCTCCCACCGTGCCGATTTCCGTGTCCTGCGCACAGAAGCCGCCAAGCCCCGCCACGTAGTCCACCGACGCAAGCGACGCGCATGACGGCAACAGCATCGATTGCAATCGTGCCGCGTATGCCGCCGCTTGCCCCGCATCAAGTTCCGGCACGTGCGAAAAGCGCACGGACGTAACCGCGCCATGCGGACAGTATACCACAACATGCCACTGCGTGTGCGGATTTTTCGCGTTGACAATGATTTCTTGCAGCGTGTTTTCGGCATCGGTCAAAAGCCGGATGTCGCCGCGATAGCCAAGCGTCCATTCAAACGGCAGAATCACCCACCGCGCCGCATCGCTTGCCGTCGCCCCACCCCGCAACATATTGAACAACGTGAGCCTGCCCGCCTCATTTTGCGCCGCCGCCTCGTCCACGGAAGCAAAATACGACGCGAGCAGCGCGCGGTCGTCATCAGGACACTGCGGTAGCAATGAAGACTCGGCATTGCCGACAGAATCCGAACGCATATCAGCAGTATCTTCTTCCTGCGGCGGACATTCTTTTTCGTTTTCGTCCTGCTGACGACGCTTTCCGCTTCCCCCGCCGTCCGACAAAAAACGAACCGCGTCCGCGCCTTTTTCGTCCAAAACCAACGCCATCTGCGGCATTTCCTCGCCGCCGCCCGCCCTGTTCGCCGCGGCAAGTGCGCGGCGCAGCTGCCGCGCGTCAATCTTCATGCCCATGCGCTCGGCAAACTGCAAAAGCCCAAAACTTTCCGCCGTTGCCGGCAGCCCGAGCGAGGCGAGCAACTGGGCAAGCGGACTTTCCGCGCCAGTCTGCAACGAGAACGCCGTAAACTGGCTGACAAGCGGCTTCACCTCGCCCGCGCCGTTCGTCAACGAAAAAATCACCTGCCCGTCGCGCACGGAAATGCGCGCGCTGAATGTCGCGCCCGTTTGCAAGGGTACGCGCGACTGCACGGCAAGCTGCCGACCCGCCACCGAAATAACGTACCGACCCAAGCCCGTCTGCCGCACCACACGCGCCGTCACCACGCTGTCCGCCCGCAACGCCGGACGGGCTTCTGCCGGAGAAGATTGCGCTGTCTGCGAAACAATCCGCACGGAATCCATAGGAACACTATAGCATATCCGCCGCAAAAAATAAGCCCCGACGCGATTGCATCGGGGCTTTTTATATGGACTGCAAGCAGACGCGATTAGTTCGCTTCGGCCTGCGCCGCATTCTCTGCCGCAGCAGATGCCGCCTTGCGCGCTTCCAAGGCGGCAATCTTTGCCTGCGTAGCGGCGCGCGAACGCTCCAGATACGCCGTCGCCGGCGCGCCGAGCAGTTCCTTCACCTTTGCCGCCTTGCCAACCTTGTCGCGGATATAATACAGCTTTGAGCGGCGCACCTTGCCCACGCGCACCACGTCAACGCGCACCACGCGCGGACTGTACACCGGGAACACGCGCTCCACGCCCACGCCGTAAGAAATCTTGCGGACGGTGAAAGTCTTGCGCACGCCCGTGTTCTTGATGGCGATGACAACGCCCTCATACACCTGAATACGCTTCGTCTTGCCTTCGATAATCTCAAAGTGCACCTTCACGGTATCGCCCACGCTGAAATTCAGCGCGCCCTCTGTCTTCTGCTGCTCTTCTATGGTCTTAATCAAGTCCATTGTGTTCTCCTTGAGCCGCCCTTGCGCGGCGGCGTTTCTTTCGGGGCAGATGCTTTTCAAAGCACTGCTCCGTCAGTTCCTCAATCATCTGTTCGGCTTCCGCACCAAGCGTTCCCTGCAAACGAGCCGTGGCAATCAAATCGGGTCTGTTTGCCAGGGTCTTTTGCAGCCGCTTTTTCAGCCGCCACTTCCGGATATGCTCATGGTTTCCGTTGGTCAGCACCTCGGGAACTGCCATGCCCGCGTATACAGCCGGACGAGTGTACTGCGGATACTCCAGAAGCCCGTCAGCATAGCTTTCTTCGTCCAGCGATTCGTGCGTGATAACGTCGTCCACCAGACGGTAGACCGCATCGATGATGGCGGTTGCCGCCACCTCGCCGCTTGACAGCACGAAATCCCCCAGGGAGATTTCGTCGTCCACGTACAAATCGATAATCCGCTGGTCGATGCCTTCGTACCGACCGCAAATCAAGACGATTTCGTCTTTCTGACTCAGTTCCTGCGCCTTCCGCTGCGTGAACGGCTTACCCGAAGGCGTGACGTAAATCACGTGCTTCTTGTAGGCCTGCACGCTGTCGAGCGCACGTCCGAGCGGCTCGGGCAGAAGCAACTGCCCCGCCCCGCCGCCATACGGTTTGTCGTCACAGGTACGGTGTCTATCAAAGGCAAAATCCCTAATATCCACCAAATCGTAGGCAATAATCCCCCGTTCAACCGCCTTCGCCATGATTGAGGCCTCAAAGAAGGCGCGCGGAATCTCGGGGAACAAGGTCAGCACGGTAAATTGCATGGAGTTACTCCAGAATCCAGAGGTGCATCAGCTGTATCTGCCTGCGCTCAAGGTCAACCTCGCCCACAAACTCGTTCCGAAACGGCACGAGCACCGTGCGCGCCTTCCCGTTTGCGGCGAACCTCACCTGTTCCGCAAGCAGCGTACAGTCCTCGGCAAGTTTAATCTGCAAGAGATTTCCTGTACCGCCTTCCAATACGTCCGTGACCGTTCCCACTGCAACAAAGTCAGCGGGAGAAGCCCCTGCTTCCAACCCGTCCCTGCCCCAGCCACCTTTCGGGTAGACAAGGGTACATTGTTTCAAATCCTCCACGTACCAGCTGTTCTCATCAAGCGGACACGCGAGGTCGCGCGGAACGATTATCTCATGCCCGTTCAGTCTTTTGACCGCCTCGGGCGTATCGATTCCCGCAAATTTCATCAGCAGGGAATGACCGTTGACCGTCACGCGCTCCACCGCGCGGAGCGTCTCGCTCCCGGTCCTGCCATCCCTCAAAGTCACCTCGGTCATCCGCGCAAAATGCCCGTACTCGCCGGAAGTGCTTTCCACTTTACAATCACCCGCCACCCCGTGGGAGCCGCGGACAATACCAACCACGAACCGTTCGTTCATCAGCAGACTGATGGCCGCTCAGTCAAGGATGTCAAGCCCGTAGCGCCTGCCTTCCCTGCTTGCCGAAGCCGCCAGAACGGTGCGCAACGCTTTCGCAATACGACCGTATTTGCCGATAACCTTACCAATATCACCCGGGGCAACGCGCAACTCCAGCATCGGACCGCGCTCGCCCTCGGTTTCCCGCACCGAGACTGCACTGGGGTCATCGACCAATGATTTCGCAATGTATTCAATCAGGTCTTTTTCCATTCCCCGCTACTCCCGAAACTTATTTGGTAAGCCCTTTTTTGCCGAAAAGCTTTTTCACGGTGTCGGTCGGCTGCGCGCCGACACTCATCCAGTATTTCGCGCGTTCCTCGTTAAAAGAAACCTGCTGCCCTTCCGCCGAAATGGGCGCATACGTCCCGATTTCCTCGATGGTCGTGCCATCGCGCGGTTTGCGGACATCCTGAACGACGATACGATAGAAAGGCCGCTTCTTCGTACCGAATTTCTTGAGCCTGATTTTGACCACGATATTCCTCCATAGGACAAAGCCTAAAATATGCATACGTGCATAGTGCTACCAGTGTAGACTAGGAATGTATCATAAACTATTCACGGATTTTGGTCAAGGCGGGGAAAGCCTTACGAACCGAAGCCGTCGGGCAGCGGCGCGGTCACGGTGAGCGACTCGCCCGTCACGGGATGCGGGAACGACAGCGACTGCGCGTGCAGCATGACGCGCCCGTACTTCCTGCCGCCGTACAGCACGTCGCCCAGAATCGGCGTGCCCGTGCCTGCCAGATGCGCGCGGATTTGGTGCGTCCGCCCCGTGAGCGGGCGGCATTCCACAAAGGCGACCGGTTTGCCCGCGAGAACGCCCTGCCCGATAACCGTAACGTCAGTCAGCGCACACATACCGCCGTCTGCTTCCGCGCGCACACCCCACTTTGCCGCCTGCGACTTCGGGCTGATTCTGCCCAGAGGCAGCTCCACGCGGAACTGCCTCTGCCGCGGCTCGCCGCACGTCACGGCGCGGTAGACCTTTTGCACGGCGCGGCGCTCGAACATCGCGTGGCAGGCGGCATTGACCGCGCGCGTCTTGGTGAACAGGATGACGCCGCTCGTCTCGCGGTCAAGCCGGTGCATGATGCCCGCATACGGCGGATTGCGCAGGTTCGGCTGCGCGCGCCGCGCGGCGGCGAACAGATAGCGCACCACCGCCGCATGGAGGTTGTCGCGCCCCGCGACCATGCCGGCCTCCGTGGGAAAGAACGCGGGCTTGTTCACCACGATGAGCGCGTCGTCCTCATACAGCACGTCGCGCGCCGTCACGTCAAAGGCGATGTCTCCCGTCGGCTTTTCGGCAAGCAGCTTCTTGCGGTCAAGACGCACGGAGACGACCGCGCCCTTATGCACAAGCACAGACGGATTGCGGCACGGCTCGCCGTCCACGCGCACCGCACCCGCCATGATGAGCCGCCGGATTTTGCCGTTTGAGACCTCCGTGCGGAGGCGGACGGGAATCTCCGCGCGGAGCAGCCCGTTCAGCGACTGCGGCGCGGCAGGGGATATGACGATGTTTTCCACGATGCCCGTATGCGCTCAGCGCGTCAGTTGCCGCAGATTTTCCGCTCGCATTCCCGGTAGATGTCCGCCGTTTTCTCCACCACGTCCGCCGGAACGCTCGTGATGTTCGGGTCGCCGGCAAGATTGTTCGCCTTGAGCCAGTCGCGCACGAACTGCTTGTCGTAGCTCGCGGGGCTTGTTCCCACCTTGTACTCCGCCAAATTCCAGAAGCGGCTCGAATCGGGAGTCAGCACCTCGTCCGCAAGCACCAGAGCGCCGTCCTCGTCAAGCCCGAACTCGAACTTGGTGTCCGCGATGATGATGCCGTTCTTGTAGGCATGCTCGTAGGCCTTGTTGTAGATGGCGAGCGCGGCGCGCTCAATCTTGTCCGCCAAGTCCCCGCCGATGTCGTTCCGCATGTACGCGAGCGACACGTTCACGTCATGCCCCTCCTGCGCCTTCGTGGAGGGCGTGACTATCGGCGCGTCAAGCCGCTCGGCAAGGTCATAGTCGCGGTCAAAGCGCACGCCCTCGGGCAGACTGCCGCTCTTGAGCGCGTCGTACATGCTGCCGAACATATAGCCGCGCACAATCACCTCGTAGGGAATCATCCTGAGCTTCCTGACCAGCATCGTGCGCCCCTCGTACTCGTCCTTCCGGAACTCGGCGGGCATGTCGCGCAAGTCCGCCGAAATCAGGTGGTTCCGCACGATGTCCGTGGTGTAGCCGAACCAGAACGCCGAAAGCGCGTTCAGCACCCGCCCCTTGCCCGGAATCAGCGTGGGCAGAATCACGTCAAACGCCGAAAGACGGTCGGTCGTCACAATCACCATGCGCCCGTCCTCCAAGTCAAACACCTCGCGGACCTTCCCGCTGATAATCTTCTTCATCGCACACCTCGCCATTCCAGTAAACCGCATTTGCGTGTTTTTTTCAATAGA
>JAFLSP010000098.1 GCA_022510885.1 Treponema sp.
AGCCCCGCTCACGTCCGACCGACTGCACGTGCGCCATATCCGTCGCCCCCGCATGACCGCAGCGGAAGCCCTCGCCCTCCGCAAGGAAGCGCATGCCGCAGCCGTCCGCAAGCGCGGCAAGGAAAGCCTCGCCCGGCAGCGCGGCGAACGCGGCGGTAAAATCGACCACCACGGCAAAGGCGAAGCCGCACCGCGCGATATGCGCGAGTTTCTGCGCGAGCGTCGCCACGTCGCCCGCGTAGCCCTCCGGCTGTCTGACCGCGCGCGGCGGGCGGGCGAACACCAGCACGCCGGGAACGAGCCGCGTCTGCGCGAGCACCGTGCGGAACAATGCCTCGTGCCCCAGGTGCGGGCCGTCAAAACTGCCCACCGTGAGCGCGACTCCCTGCTCCCGCCATGCGGCGGGAAACCTGCCTTCTGCCACCTGCTCCCAGCTGAGCACGGGGAAGGACGCTTCGCGCGGAATGACGAAGCCGTAGGAGAAGCGCCCGCCCGCCTTTTCTGCCACGCCGCCGAACGGGGACGGTTCCCCGTCCGCGCCGGGGTAGAACACCGCAAGCGACGCGCGCGCGCCGAGCGGCCTGCCCGCCGGGTAATACAGACAGGATTTTTTGAGCGGGCGGCCGTTCGCGTAGGCATTCGCGCCGGTAAAGGTCAGCTCCGCGGGAATGAACCCGCAGCATTCGGCAAGCGCCGCGTCCATGCCGCGCGCCGCCGCGCGGATGCGGGGATAGAACGTGGCGGCATCGCGCACAGGGTCGTCCGCGCCGTCCGAAGGCGTATCGGTCAGCGCGGCAATCGTAAAGTCGTCCAAGTCGTCCGCGCCCGCCGCGTCCGCAAGCGAGAACGGCCCCACCCGGGTGCGGCGCAGGGCGGCAAGGTGCGCGCACGTGCCGCAGGCTGCGGCGATGTCCCGCGCGAGCGCGCGGATATACGTGCCTTTTGAGCAGCGCACCTCTACAAGCGCGCATTCGCCCGCCATGTCAAGCAGCGTGATGCCATAAATCGTGACGTTCCGCGCGGGAATGACGGCGGTTTTGCCCGCGCGCGCAAGGTCGCTCGCGCGGCTTCCGTCCAGATGAATCGCGCTGTACAGCGGCGGAACCTGCGCAATCGTCCCGACGAACTGCGGCAGCACCGCCTCGACCTGCGCGCGCGCAGGAATCGCCCCCGTGCGCACGACCGCGCCCGTGGGGTCAAGCGTGTCCGTCTCCGTACCAAAGCGGACGAGCGCGAGGTAGGTCTTGTCAAAACTGGTGATGTGCGGCACGAGGCGCGTAAGCCGTCCCGTCAGCACGACGAGCAGCCCGTCCGCAAAGGAGTCGAGCGTACCCGTATGCCCCACCTTGGTCGTGCCGAGCGCGCGTTTGATGACGGAAAGGGAAGCGAAGCTCGTCTTGCCCCGCCGCTTGGCGAACGGCACGACGAGCGAGGGCGGCTCGGTGTTAGTCCGCATCGCTTGCAGACGGGGATTCCTGCGACCCGGCGGATGCCGCCTCAAGGCGGTTCAGCCGGTTCACCATCTCGAATCCTTCTTTTACGCTCGTGTCGGCAATAAACGTGAGCTTGGGGAACTGGCGAATCGTCAGTTTCTTCGCAATCGTGCTTTGGATAAAGCCCGCCGCGCTGTTCAGTCCCTCCACGCCCTTGTTCACCTGTGCCTCGCTCAGGAAACTGGAGACGTAGACCTTCGCGTATTTCAGGTCGCCCGCCACCTCCACCCGGTTCACGTTCAGAAAGGTGGAGACGCGCGGGTCTTTGATGCGCTGGCGCAGAATCAGCTGGGAAATCTCATCGCGCAGCTGCTCGCCCAGGCGGACCAAGCGGAATTCGCCCATCAGTCGGCTCCCTTCTGCTCAGACCCGGCTTTCTTCGCCGCTTTTGCCGCGATGCCCGCCGCCGCCTTCGCCTTGTCCTCTTCGGTCAGCACGCGGCTTGCGGCTTTTTGGGCTGCCTTCTCTTTTGCGGCGGCTTTCTCCGCCGCCTCGATTGCGGCAGCGGCGGCGGCTTCCTCCTCCGCCTGAGCCTTTGCGGCGGCGGCGCGCTCGGCTGCCTGTTTTTCGGTCTCCGCCTTTTGGTCAACGAGCGTGTCGCCCAGGTGACGCGCCACTTCCACGAATTCAAACGCTTCGAGCGTGTCGCCCACCTGAATGTCCTGCCAGTTCTCCAGTCCGATACCGCATTCAAAGCCTTCTTTCACTTCCTTCACGTCGTCCTTGAAGCGTTTGAGCGACGCAATCTTGCCCGTGAACTTGACGATGCCATCGCGGATGAGGTTGACCATGCTCGCGCGCTTGACCACGCCGTCGGTCACGTAACAGCCGGCAATCACGCCGATTTTGGGCACTTTGAACGTGTCGCGCACCTCAATCGTACCCGTAATTTCTTCCTTGGTGTCGGGCTTGAGCATCCCCTCCATCGCCTGCGTGATTTCTTCCACGCACTTGTAGATGACGTTGTACTTGCGGATTTCCACTTTCTCTTGGTCGGCAAGCAGCTTCGCCTTGGGCGTGGGGCGCACGTTAAAGCCGATGAGGATGGCGTTGTCGTCCGCCGCCGCGAGCATGACGTCGCTCTCGTTGATGGCGCCCGCCGACGAATGGATGACGACCAGCCGGATGTCGCTCGTGGAGAGTTTTTCCAGCGATGCCTTGAGCGCTTCCGCAGAACCCTGCAAATCCGCCTTGATGACGACCTTGAGCTCCTTGACCGCGCTCGCCTCAATCGTGGAGTACAGGTTGTCGAGCGTGACTTTCTGCACCGACTTGGCGACCTCAAGCCGCTTGAGCTCCTGCCGCTTGGTGGCGAACAGCCGCGCCTCTTTCTCGCTTTCCGTCACCTGGAACGGGTCGCCCGCGTTGGGCATATTTTCCATGCCCAGCACTTCCACCGGCGTACTCGGCAGAGCCACGTCCACTTTTTCGCCTCGGTCGTTGAACATGGCGCGCACGCGCCCGCTGTAGATGCCCGCCACAAAGGGGTCGCCCACTTTGAGCGAACCGCGCTGCACGATGACCGACGAAACCACGCCGCGCCCCTGGTCCACGCGCGACTCGATGATTTTGCCTTCCGCGCGCGTCTCCTGCGGCGCTTTCAGCTCAAGCACTTCCGCTTGCAGGAGGATAGCGTCGAGCAGGTCGTCAATGCCCAGCCCCTGCTTCGCGCTGATTTTGACGTACTGCGTGTCGCCGCCCCATTCTTCCGGCTGCAGGCCCTGCTCGGCGAGCTGGGTCATCACCTTTTCGGGGTTCGCCTCGGGCTTGTCGATTTTGTTCACCGCGACGATAATCGGAACGTCCGCGTCGCGCGCATGGCTCAGCGCCTCCAAAGTCTGCGGCATCACGCCGTCGTCCGCCGCCACGACCAAGACCACGATGTCCGTAATCTGTGCGCCGCGCGCGCGCATCATCGTGAACGCCTCGTGTCCCGGCGTGTCGAGGAAGGTAATCACGCCCTTCTCGGTCTTCACCTGGTACGCGCCGATTTTCTGCGTGATGCCGCCCGCCTCGCCCGCCGCCACGTTCGTGTTGCGGATTGCGTCCAGGGTCTTCGTCTTGCCGTGGTCAACGTGTCCCATGACCGTCACAATCGGCGGACGCGCAATCATCTCGCTCTCGTCAACCGTGTCACCGGCAATCACCGTCTCGTCGTACAGGCTGACCAGATGCACCTCGCAGCCGTATTCGGAGGCGAGCAGCGTCGCCGTGTCGCTGTCGATGGACTGGTTTATCGTGACCATCATGCCGAGCGACATCAGCTTGCCGATAATCTCGCTCGCCTTGAGGTTCATCTTGCGCGCGAGGTCGGACACGGTAATCGACTCCATGATGTCGATTGCCTTGGGAACGACCGCCGCGGCCGCGGCCTGCTTCTTGCGGTACAGCTCCTCCTCGCCGAACAGTTCCTCCTTGTCCCTGCGGGTGTAGACCTGCTTCTTTCCCTTGAACTGCTTTTTGGTGTTCGCCTTCTCGGGGATGGCGGATGGCGCAGGCCCGCCGCCAAAGCCCGGACGGCCGCCCCCGAAGCCGGGTCGGAATCCACCGCCGAAGCCGGGCCGCCCGCCGCCCTGTCCTGCCGGACGGTTGCCGTAGCCGCCGCGGTTGAAGCCGCCCTGCCCCTGCGGACGGCTGCCGTAGCCACGGTTCCCGCCGTAGCCGCCCGGACGGTTGCCGTCACGCTCGCGGTTCTGGTAGCTCTCGCGCGCCTGCGCGCCCGTAAAATTACCCGAGCGGTTGCCCCAGCCGCCGCGATGCCCGCCGGAGAGGTTTCCCGCCCGCACGTTGGGACGGGCAGAAGCAAGCTCAAACGTGGTCGCCGAGCGCGGCTTCGGTTCAGTGCGGTTCGGAGCGGCGGATGCCGTGTGCCCGGCGGAGGTCGCGGGCGCGGGCTTCTTGACGACCGGGCGCACGCTGCCCTGTCCCTGCGGCTTTCCCTCCGCCGCAGGATTTTTCTTCTTTATGATTACGACCTTTTTCTTCTCGGGCGCGCTCGCGGCAGGTTGTGCCGCAGGGACATCCGATTTTTTCTTGTTCAGCACAAAGCCGGGCTTTTTCTCTACTTCATCCGCCATACTATCCTACTATTCCTCGTCCTCTGCAAATTCAAACTCGGTACCGCACTTCGGACACTGTGTCATATCGAGTGTAATCTTTGCGCCGCATTCCGGACAGAAGTATTCCTCGCCGTCCGGCTCGGTCGCCCCGGACTGCGCGTCCTCTGCGCCCTCTTCCACGAACTCAACATTCGCGCGGATAATCTTGTTCACCGCCTCAATCTCTTCTTCCGACAAGCCTTCTACGTCTTTGATTGAGCCGTCGTCGTATGCCGCCACGAATTTCTCGATGTCGTCATAGCCCGCCGCCTTGAGTATCTCCGCCGCGTGCGCGTCAATGCCCGGCAAATCGGAGACGGTCGCCACTTCCTCGTAGTCGTCGCTGCCCGCGCCACCGAACAGGCTCGCCGCCGTCTTGCGCGCCGCGCTGATTTCGCTCAAGTCCATCGCCGCCGCCTGCTCCTCGGTCTTCACGTCGATGTTCCAGTCGCACAGGCGGTTGGCAAGCCGCACGTTCTGCCCCTGCTTGCCGATGGCGAGCGAGAACTGGTCTTCGGGCACGACCGCAAGCGCGGTCTTCTTGTCCTCGTCAAGAAGAATCACATTCGTCACCGCAGCGGGCGACAGCGCGTTCTTGATGAACTGCGTCGGCTCGGGGTCGTAGCGCAGGACGTCGATTTTCTCGCCCTCAAGCTCGCGGATGACGTTCTGGATGCGCACGCCCTTCAGGCCGACACACGCGCCCACCGGGTCAACGTCCTCTTTGTTGGAGTACACGGCGATTTTGGTGCGGTAGCCCGCCTCGCGGGAGATTTTAAAGATTTCGACCGTCCGGTCGTAGATTTCCGGGACCTCAAGCTCCACGATGGAGCGCACGAAGTCGGGGTCGGCGCGGCTCAGCACGAGCTGGAGGCCGGAATTGGTGCGCCTGATGTCCTTGATGAGCGCCTTGATGCGGTCGTTCTTCTCGTAGCGCTCGCGCGGGCTCTGGAATTTTGCCGGCAGCACGCCCTCGACCTTGCCCAAATCCACGTAAATCGTGCCGTTGTGCTCGCGCTGGTAGTACCCGATGATAATCTCGCCGATTTTGTCCTTGTATTCGTTGAAAAGATTGTCCTTGAAACTCTCGTTCAGCCCCTGGTGCGCCGCCTGCTTGCCCGTGGAGACTGCCGTGCGGTCAAAGGTCTTCGGGTCAACCTGAATGTCGATTTCGTCGCCCTCTTCGCATTCTGAGCTCAGCTCGCGCGCCTCTTCCAGCTCCATCTCGATGACCGGGTCGTACACGCCGTCCACAATCGTCTTGCGTGAGTAGACCGTCACATCGGACATATCGTCGGCAAACTGGACGATGCAGTTGTCCGCCGTGCCGAACGTGCGCTTGTACGCCGCTTTAATCGCATTCTCAATAGTTTGCCTGACTGAATCCTCGGAGAAACCTTTCGTATCAATCAACTCGCGGATTGCCTCTGCCATTTCTGACATATCAAGCCCCCTTTACCCATGAATAAATTTTGCTTTCGCTATATCAGCATAGGAAACCGTCTTCCGCTGCGGAGTGCCGTCTTCCTGTGTCAGTTCCAGCGTCAGGGACGAAGCGTCCGCGGCGACAAGGACGCCGCCCACCCAGTCCGTCACCGTCTTGTCCCACACACGCACCTGCCGCCCGATGAACAGCGGGAATTCCGCCGCGTTGCGGATGGTGCGCTCCATGCCCGGCGACGTGAGCTCCATGTAGGTGTCGTCCGTGCCGAGCCGCTCCTCAAGAAAAGGCAGCAGCGCGCGGTGCGCCTTGGTGCAGTCGTCCACGCCGACCGCCGCCGCAGGGTCTGCCGCCGCAATCACCGCAAGGATGTGCGTCGTCCCGTGGTGCGGCGAGATTTTCAGCTCCACCAGCCGGTAGCCCAAAGAAGCGACGAGTGCCGCGCTTTCCGCGTAGTGCGGATATGAATCCAAGGCGATATATTCCATTCGACTGCCCGTATACGAAAAAAGACCCGCTCGCGCAAGTCCATTCTCAAAGTAGATTACACTGTACGAATGCACTATAGCAGTTTGCGCGAAACGTGTCAACAGCCCCGCGCCACGCCGCGCGGCGGGAAGCAGGGAAAACTCCGCTTTCCGCCAATCCGCGGCGGCCTACAGCCGCGAAAGCTTCTCGTTCACCAGTTTTGTCGCCACGGCGGGATTCGCCTTGCCCTTGCTCGCCTTCATCACCTGCCCCATGAGCCAGCCTACGACGTTGGTCTTTCCGCCC
>JAFLSP010000099.1 GCA_022510885.1 Treponema sp.
GTCGTAATCGGATCGTACTTGTAATCATTTTCAGTCAAAGTAAAACGCTCGCGGCTCGTCGGATGGATTCCCGTCACTTCGATTATCGAATTGAAAATGAGCACGGTAGAAATGTTTCCAGTCGCGTTGTTTACGCCGGTGTTGACGTAGGTTTTTACGCCGACAGGATTTTCGATAGCCGGAGTTTCGGCAATCGGAATTTCAGCAATTTCCTGTTGAGTCGTCTTGCATGAAAAAAGTGTCGCAAAAAGGGCGCACGCCGCAATAAAGTAAATTATTCTTTTCATAATAAAATTTTCGGCAAAATGTTATGATTGATTTATGAAAATTTTATCAAAACGAAAATCTCGCTCATTGCACTGCGATTTTTCGCGCACACATCGTTGTGGGGTGGGGCTACAAATCATAAGTTTTTAGAATGTTCTGCGCCGTGACGATGCGGCTTTGACGCAAATCCATCGTCTGCTTTCGCAAAGACCTCAAGCAGGACATAGAGCGCGCTTCCTGCGGCAAGCACAATCAGGCCGAGAACGAAATCCCCCGCGCTCAGGTCGAAAAATCCTTCGCCCGCAAGCGCCGATGAGACCCCGTCCACGCACCACATCAGCGAGGCAGCCGCGAACGCGAGCGATGCCTTCCTCGCGCTTGAGCCGTCTTTTTTGACGCGCCCGAGCACGAAGAAAAACGCCGCCGCGACCGCAGAGAGAATCAGGCACATCGCGCGATTCCAGCGTTTCCGCGTCTTCTGAAAACACGGCTCAGCGCGACATATCCCGCCCAGACCGCGGTCGTGAGCAGGGCCATCGCCACTCCGACAGTCGCCATCTCTCGGAGCATCGCGGGGATTTCCGCAGGATTTCTCGCCGCCGTCAGAAACGGAGGGATGAAAGAAATCTCGCCGTGATAGATATGCTCGACCGCGAGAAGCAGGCTTCCGCCGTAGAGCATGTTTTTCAGGACGGAAATCTTCTCCACGAAGTCACGCGCGATTCCGCCCTCGACAGTCCGCTTTGCGAGCGCTTTCTCCGCCACGCTGATTCCCACAGCCTCGACGAAAGGTACGACAACACACGCCATTTTGGCCTCCTAATAAAAGCCGAAGCACCTCGGCTTTCAGTTTGATTTTGCGCCGCCCGCAGCAAGCGAAGCGACATTTTATGAATGGAGCTCTCAACGAAAACTCCAAATTGAAATTGCGCGGGCAAGCAAAAACTCGTCAGCAACTTGTTGCGGCGCAATCCTCAATCCTGACAATTCGCCTCCGCAATCCTCGCGATTTCCCGGTAAACGAAATCGAAGGCGAGCCCCTGCTCCTTGCAGATTTTCCGGACGCTCTCGTATTCGGGGTAGGCCTTTCTCACGCCGAGCGCGTCCACGGTTTTCACGTCCGCGTCTCCCCATGGAGTGCGGACGGACACGATTTTCCGCGCGAGTACCGACCGCTCCATACTGCACTTCCTGATTCCGATTGTCGTGGAATTCTGGAAAATGATTCTTTCAAGGGCGGGAACTCTCTCCTGTTCGGCGATGACGGTCAGAAGGTAGGCGGGGCGGTTTTTCTTCATGAAGCACGGAATGAAATTCGCGTCGTGCGCGCCCGCCTCAAAAAGCAGCTCAAGCAGAAGCCCCAGGCTCTCGCCCGTAGAGTCATCGATTGTCGTTTCGAGCTTCACGATTTTCGCCGCCGCAGATTTTTCATCTTCTTCTATAATAAACGCCCGCAGAATGCTCGGCCGCTCGTACTCGCGCTTTCCCGCGCCAAGCCCGATTTTCCTCACCGTGAAAGTCTCCGGCAGTTTGGAATGCGTCTTGACCGCCGCCACAAAAGCCGCCCCCGTCGGCGTGACGAATTCTCCGTGCGCGTCCGAAATCGAAAGGCAAAGCGAATACTCCGCCGCGATGTTCGCCACGGCAGGCACGGGCACCGGAATGATTCCGTGCTGGCAGCGGATGGTGCCGCTTCCCTCAAAAAGGCGCGGAACGTACACGCGCCCAACGCCAAGGCTCTCAAAGCAGACCGCAAGCGCAATCACGTCCGCAATCGAGTCGAGCGCGCCCACCTCGTGGAAATGCACCTCGTCGCGCGGGATTCCGTGCGCCTTCGCCTCAGCGTCCGCAAGGATGCCGAAGATTTTGTGCGCGAGGCTTTTCGCGCCGTCGGTCATGTCCGTGCCGTCGATTATGCGGGCGATTTCCGCAAGCCCCCGATGCTCGTGATGATGTTCGTGATGTTCGTGCGCATGGTGCTCGCCGTGGGAATGGTCATGTCCGTGGCGGTGCTCCGCGTGCTCGTGTGGATGAACGTGGTCGCTTTCATGGCCGAAAAGGTATTCCATGTCGTGGTCGTGGTTTTCGTGCTCCTTGTCGAGCATGACGTTGAAGTCGCAGCAGTCGATTCCCGATTTCTTCACGCGCGAAATCTCGAAGCGGAATCCGCCGGCGGGAACGGACTCAAGCGCCCTGCGCACCGCGTTCTCGTCCGCGCCCGCGTCGAGCAGCGCCGCCACCGCCATGTCCCCGCTGATTCCAGACGCACACTCAAGGTAAAGGCTTTTCATAGGATTCCCTCCGCAAGCCGGTTTATCTGCGTCGCGATGTAGCCCGCGCCGTAGCCGTTGTCTATGTTCACCACGGAAATTCCGTTCGCGCACGAGTTGAGCATCGTCATGAGCGCGGAAAGCCCGCCGAAATTCGCGCCGTAGCCCACAGAGGTGGGAACGCAGATGACGGGGACTTTCACAAGCCCTCCGATGACCGAGGCGAGCGCGCCCTCCATTCCTGCCACCGCAATCACGGCGTTCGCCCTGCGAATCTCGTCGATTTTGGAGAGAAGCCTGTGGATGCCGGTCACGCCCACGTCGTAGAACCGCTCCGCCTTCGTGCCGAAATACTCCGCCGTCCGCGCGGCTTCCTCCGCCACTGGAATGTCGGCGGTGCCCGCCGTGCAGACGGCGACAAGCCCGCTTTTCTCGTGTTCCGGGGCGTTCTCGTTTTTCGCGCAAAGCGTCCGTGAGACTTCATCGTACTCGACTTTTGCCGCAGGAAGGCTTTCTTTTATGAGCGCGGCCTGGCTTTCGCTCGCGCGCGTTCCGAAGACATCGCCGTATTTTTCAAAGAGGGCGGAGTAAATCTTCACGAGGTGCTCGTCCGCCTTGCCCTGGCAGAAGACGACTTCGCGGAAGCCTGTGCGCCTCTCGCGGTCGGTGTCGAGCTTCGCGAATCCGAGGTCCAGCGTGCCTTCCGTCATCCGCGCACCCCGGCATTCATCGAGCCGCTCTTGAATCCGCTCAAGTCCATCGCCACGAAGTCGAAGCCGAGCCGCTTGATTTCCGCGGCGACTTCGCTCCGAATCGCAAGAAGTCTTTCCATGTCGCCCGGCATGACCTCGATTCTCGCGACGTTCCCGTGGGCGCGCACCCGGAACTGCGAGAAGCCCCTCTCAAGGAGGAAGCCCTCCGCCTGCTCGACCATGCGGATTCTTTCGAGCGTGAGCGTCTCCCCGTAGGCGAAGCGGCTCGCAAGGCACGGAGACGAGGGCTTGTCCCATGTGGGAAGCCCCGCCTCTTTTGACGCGAGGCGGATTTCATCTTTCGTGAAGCCGCATTCGCGGAGCGGGCTTTTTATGCCCAGCTCCTCAAGCGCGAGAAGTCCCGGCCGGTAGTCGCCCATGTCATCGACGTTCGTTCCCTCCGCCACGTGCAAGATTCCGTTTTCATTCGCAAGGTTTTTCATGTCGGCGTAGAGGCTTTTCTTGCAGAAGTAGCAGCGGTTCGCGGGATTTTTCCTGATGTCCTCGTCGTCAAGCGGATTCGCCTCAAGCTCGAACAGCCTGATTCCGTTCGCAGCGCAGAATTCCCGCGCGGCACGAATGTCGCGCTCGGGCACAAAGCACGATGACTCTGTCACCGCCACCGCCCGCTCGCCCAGAACGTCATGCGCCGTCTTCAAAAGAAAGGTCGAGTCCACCCCGCCCGAAAAGGCGACCGCCACGCTTCCGAGCGACCTCAGATATTCATTAAGTGCGGAAATCTTTTTTCCGATGTCAGAAGAATTGTCTAAATCCATGTCTCACCCGCCGATTCCGCCCTATGCGCCAAACTGTGCCGCGCACTCCGCAAGCCGCGCAATCACATCAATCTGCTGCGGGCATGCCCGCTCGCACTGACCGCACTTGATGCAGTCGCCCGCCTTTCCCGCGCCCTCCGTTGCCCTTGCATATTGCCGGCATCCTTCATCGAGCTGCCCCCAGACAAGCTGCTGGTTGCGGGCGGCAAAAATCTCCGGGATGCGGATTTTCTTCGGGCATCCGTCAGTGCAGTAATGGCACGCCGTGCAGGGGATGGACTTGATTCCTCCGATGATTTCCTGCGCTCTGCGGATTACGTCCTGCTCCTTCCGGTCGAGCGGTTTAAAATCTTTCATATAAGAAATATTGTCCTGCATCTGCGCAAGGTTCGACATTCCCGAAAGCACGGTGATGATGCCTTCGAGCGAGGCGGCGTAGCGCACCGCCCATGACGCGAACGAGGCGTTCGGATTCGCCTCCTCAAAGGCTTCGCGCACGTCCTTGGGAGGATTCGCGAGCGCGCCGCCTTTGACCGGCTCCATGACGACGATGGACTTTCCGTGCTTCCTTGCCACCTCGTAGTTTGCCCGTGAGACGACCTGCGGATTCTCCCAGTCCGCGTAATTGAGCTGAAGCTGCACGAATTCCACATCAGGGTGGGATGTCAGAACCTCGTCCAGAATTTCGGGCGTGGCGTGGAAAGAGAATCCCCAGTGCTTGATGAGACCCTTCGCCTTCTGCTCCTTCACGAAATCCCAGATGTGGTATTTCTCGTACAGTTTGTAGTTGCCCGCCTGCAGCGCATGAAGGAGATAGTAGTCAAAATATCCCGCTCCCGTGCGCTCAAGGCTCGTGTAGAACTGCTGCTTCGCGCTCTTCTCATCGTGCGCGCCCATCCATGCGCACAGTTTTGTGCACAGCGTGAAGCTCTCGCGCGGATAGCGGTCAACAAGCGCCGCCCTCGCGGCCTTCTCCGACTCGCCGCCGTCATAGACATACGCGGTATCGAAATACGTGAAGCCCGCCTGCATGAACAAATCGACCATCCGCTTGGTCTGCTCGATGTCGATTGTCTTTCCGTCCGCAAGTTTCGGCAGCCGCATGAGACCGAAGCCGAGCTTGGGAGTGTCCGCTCCAAAATACTGTTCCATAAAAAACTCCGTGATTTCTGATTGTTTTTTGAACCTGTTTCCCGATTTGCGGGAACACCTCAAACGCCATTTGAGCCTGCTTTTCAGTCCGCTGATGTCATTATATGCGATGATGCCGAGGTGTGTACAATAGAACTTTCGCAAGGCGCATTGCGTGCGGCGCAAGGTGGGAAAGAAAAAAATGTCCGCCTCGTTTACAGGATGATATTCACCGCCGTGCTATGCAAAGCGCAGTTTTCACTCTACTTGATGGTGCTTCAACTACGGACTTGACGGTGTGTTAAAGACGTATTTGAGGGTATATCAAAGACGGACTTGACGATGTGTCAAAGACGTATTTGAGGGTGTATCAACCACGTACTTGATGGTGTGTCAAAGACGTGCTTGACGGTATGTCAACCACGCGCGGTCAGCTTTTCATGCGGGCCCTCATTTCCGCCCCGGCTTCTTCGGATACCAGCCTTTCTCCACGCGCCGCTTCTGGTGGAACAGCTCCACCACGCTCCACAGGCAGGTGACGCCGAGGAACGCCACGATGTAGGCGGGAAGTCCGTCCAGAAAGACCGAGGCCGCGAGGAGAAGAAGTCCCGCCGCGCCGAACGCCGGCCAGATTCGGTGCGAGAAGTGGTACTCCGCCTTGATGACGATGGGGTGGAACGCGCCGATGATGGCGAGCGCCGCCACGCCCATGATGACCGGCTCGAAGTTCATTTTGCCTTACTCCAGAGCGTCGTAGCCGCCGCGGTCAACCGGCTCAAGCCAGTCCGTGCCGTTTCCCTCGCCGCTTCTCACGCTCATGGAGAGGTGGCTGAACCAGCTGTCCTTTGCCGCGCCGTGCCAGTGCTTCACCTCCGGCGGAATCCGCACCACGTCGCCCTCGTTAATCGGACGCGCCGCCTCGCCCTCGAACTGCACCCAGCCGCGGCCGCCCACGCCGATGAGAATCTGCGCCTCGCCGTGGTGGACGTGCCAGTTGTTGACTGCGCCCGGCTCGAATGTCACGTTCGCGATGAAAGCGTCCTCCGAGTTGAGCGGGGCAAGCCATGTGTCGCCCGAAAAATATTGCGCGAAGCCCGAGTTCGGCTCGCCCACCGGGAACATGGACTTTTTCGCATAGTCGTCGATGTTCTCCGCCCGGACTGAATCTGTTTTTCCTGCCATTGTTTCTCCTCCTGCCGCCGATGCCTGCTTTCCGCACGATGCGAATACCATCGTTCCTGCCGC